>JAYVXK010000724.1:0-5061 GCA_043785265.1 Myxococcales bacterium
GTCTATCTCGCGGGCGGTGGCGCGTTCGTCTCGGGTGCAGAGTCTTTCCTCTCCGCCGAACTGCAACTCAAAGTCTTGCGTCTCCCCTCGGTCACCGTCGAGATGAGCGAGCGCGCCGGGAAGTACGCAGACGAGGCACCCTTGTATGCCAAGGCACTCGCTCTCGCGTTGCCACTCGCCGGACGTGCGACTGGCTTCGATCTTCGCAAAGGACCGCTCGCGTATGAACGCGGATATGGATGGTTGAGCGAGAAGATTCCCGTCTTGGCGGGCTTAGGGTTAATGCTCGCCACGAGCTTCATCTTCTCCTCGTGCGCGTCTTACATTGCGGCTTCGAAAGAACGCACCACGCTCGAGTCTGCCATGAGCATGGTCAGCAAAGACGTGCTCGGCGAAGACACGACGAGCGTCGCTCGCGTCAACGAATTGCTCGCGCAACAAGGCGCACCCGACGAAGACCCGATGCCTCACGCAGACGCATTCGACGTGATGGTGCGTATTTCTGAGCATATTCCGCAGTCGATGACCCACGACATCGAAGAACTCGACGTGCAGAAGGGGCACGTCGTGGTGCATGGTGTGGCGGGGTCGACTTCGGATGCCAAGTCAGTCGAGGCGTCTCTCAAGAACGAGAAATGTTTCTCGGACGTCAAGGTGACGCGCACCAATCAGGTCGTCGGCGGAGAGAGGCAGAAGTACGTGCTGGAGTTCGACATCAAGTGCCCTGAGGACATCAAGGCTACCAAGAAGAAAGACACCCACGGCGGCACCTCGGCGAGCGCAACTCCCAGCGCGACAGGAGGGAAGTGAGATGGCTCTCATGTCTTTCATCGATCGATGGAACCTCAGTGCTCGCGAGCAACGTCTGGTTCGCGTGCTCGTCATCGTGGCGATTCTCACGACTTTCATCGGTGCGCCGCTCGGCGTCGAATCCATCGTCGCGGCGAAGCGATCAGAGAACGCCGAGATGCGCCAAACCATCGCAGACGTGCAAGCGTCGCGCGCGCAGATCCGTGAAAAACAGGCCAAAAAGGACGCAATCGCAGCGCGCTATCAGCAGAAGACCCCCGAGCTCGGACCGCTCTTGGAGCAGAACGCGCGCAAACAAAAGCTCGACGTGACAGACAACACCGACCGACCTGCGATCCCGATCGGCAAACGCTACACGGAGCGGCAGACTGTCATTCATCTCAAGAAGGGCGGCCTGCTCGCCATCTCCAAGTTTCTCGAAGCGCTCGAGCAAAGCCAATTGCCGCTCGCAGTGACGCGTCTCAACCTAAGGAGGCGCATGGGGGAGCCAGACACTTATGATGTAGAGGTCGGAGTTTCTGCCTATGATCGCGCCGAGGCGCCCATCACCACCGCGAAGCCGTCCGCTTCCGGTTCGACAAAGGCACCCTGACCATGCGACCTATCCTCAAGAAGTGGGGTCCGCGGCTTGGCTATGTCGCGTTCTACCTGACGATGTTCGCCATCTTCGCGTCTCTGCTGTTTCCCTATGACGTGCTCAGACAACGCGTCGTCGCTGACTTCAACGCACAACAACGCGCGACAGGCGCTCAGCAAGAGCTCTCGATCGACGACATGGGTTGGTACTGGTTCACGGGGGTGCGTGCGAGAGGCATCAAACTCACGAGCGCGCCCACGCCGCCCGCCAAAGAACCAGTCGAAATACGCATCGATGAAGCGCGAATCAGGGTCAGTTTGCTTGGCAAGCTCATCGGCCACACGAACGTCACGTTTTCGCTCGACGCCTTGGGCGGTCACGTGCGCGGCGCCTACGAAGAGAGCGGATCAGACAAGATCACGGAGAAACCCAACGGCGTCAAAGAGGTGGTCCACAAGGATCGCGACATCGACATCGAGTTGGATCAAGTGGACTTGCACGAGGTGGATGCACTCACTCAGCTCATCGGTCTGCCACTCGACGGAAAGATCTCGGGCAGCATCAAGATCTCGATGCCCGAAGGCAAAGCGTCGAAGGGCTCCGGCTCCGTGAGCCTCGAAGGGCAAGACGTTGCCATCGGCGACGGCAAAGCCAAACTCAAAGGCGCGCTCGACTGGCCGAGTCTCGCGATCGGTACGTTGACGTTCACCGCCGAAGCCAAGGATGGCCAGATGAAGATCACCAAGTTTGGAGCAGGTGGCAAAGACTTGGAACTGAGCGGCGATGGGAAGGTCCAAATGAGAGACCTAGGCAATGAGAGCTCCCTCGACGTGAACCTCAAGTTCAAGATCAATGACAGCTATCGAAGCAAGAGCGACATGACCAAAGCTCTGTTTGGTGCGCCAGGCTCGACTCGCGGCGGTGACGTGGAGATGGTCGTCCCGCAGATGCGCGCGGCGAAACGGCCCGATGGGTTTTACGCCTTTCACTTACGCGGCCTGCTTGGTAGGCCTGATTTCGAGGCACAGCAAGCACCAGGCGGCGGTCCTTCCGGTTTGGTCCCATCGCCGAGCTTCGGCACGACTCCCATGATGCGTCCCCAGTTCGTCCCGTGAACAAAACACTCATCGCCGTCATCCACCTTCCACCGCTTCCGGGCAGTCCACGTGCGGTGTCCTTAGAGAACACACTGGCTCAAGTGGAGCGAGACGCACGCGCGCTCGTCGTGGCGGGCTTCGATGTGATCATCGTGGAGAACTATGGCGACGCGCCGTTTTTTTCCGAACACGTTCCTGCGATCACCGTCGCAGCGATGACAGCGTGCATGGTCGCGGCCAAGCAGGCAGGGGCCAAACTCGGGGTGAATGTTCTGCGCAACGACGCCGAGAGCGCGCTTTCGATCGCCGCGTGCACGGGAGCCGTGTGCATTCGAGTGAATGTTCACACGGGCGCCCGAGTCACCGATCAGGGCTTGATTCAGGGTCGCGCCGCAGAAACCCTAAGACTAAGAAAGAGTCTATCCGCGGAGTCCGTTCAGATCTGGGCAGACGTGGACGTGAAGCACTCCGCCCCACTCGGCGTGCGCCCCATCGAAGACGAGGTCAGCGATGCCGTGGAGCGCGGGTTCGCCGATGCCGTATTGGTGACAGGCCGCGGAACCGGACAGTCCGTGGACATCGCCACGCTACAGGCCGTCAAGCGCGCGTGTCGCGTTCCGGTGTTTGCGGCGAGCGGCGTGACCCACGAGACGGTGAACGAGATCCTCAGTGTTTGCGACGGCGTGATCGTCGGGAGTGCACTGCGCGAAGGTGCGAAGGCTGGAGGGCCGATCGATGCGAAACGCGCTGCAGAATTCGTTCGCCGCGCACGGGGTACCTAGATCGCGTCCTTGCCTCTTTCGCCGGTCCTTATCCTCACGGCCTCCTCCACCGGCGTGACAAAAATCTTCCCATCACCAATGCGCCCTGTCTTCGCGCTCTTCTCGATCGCATCGAGCACGTCGCCCACCAATTCGTCTGGCACGATGATCTCGATCTTCACTTTCGGGACGAAGTCCACGACATAGGCTGAGCCTCGGTAGACTTCTTTTTTTCCGCCCGTGCGGCCGAAGCCTTTGACCTCTGTGACCGTCATGCCCTGCACGCCGACCTGGGACACGGCCTCTTTGACTTCGTCGAGCTTGAACGGCTTGATGATGGCTTCGATCTTCTTCACGTGCAGGCGCCTCGCGATCCGAGTGACAACCGCATTCTTGTACGCGTATGTTTCAGGAGTGTTTCGTCGCACGGACCATGACTGAGATCGTCCATCAAGCGCGCGACCTATTAAAAGGCTCGTATCCGACGGCCGTGGAGCCTTTGCGGTCGCTCTCTTCAGAACGCTCTGCGCTCTGGATCAAGCGCGATGATCAGACCCATCCGCTCTATGGCGGCAACAAGATACGCAAGCTCGAGCTGATTTTGCCCGACGTGATCGCGCGCAACAAGACGCGCATCGTGACGGTGGGTGCAGTCGGCAGTCATCATGTTCTCGCCACCGCCGTCTTCGGTGCGCGCGCGGGTCTGGGCGTCGAGGCGATGCTCGTTCCACAGCGCCGGACCGAGCAGGTCGAAGAGTCTCTTCGCGCAGACCTTACCCAGGGTCTCGTCGCGCATGCCGCACGCACTTACGTCGGGGCCGCGATTGGAATGATCACTCGCTCGTGGGGAGACGGGTATCTCTTACCAATGGGCGGCTCCACTGTGGTCGGCTCGATGGGCTATGTAGAAGCGGCGCGCGAACTCGCCGAGCAGGTTCGCTTGGGAGCGATGCCAGAGCCTGATCTCATCGTCGTCACAGTCGGTTCGGGAGGAACAGCCGCAGGCATCGCCGCGGGGCTTGCAGTCTGTGGACTCAAGACGCGTGTGCTCGGGGTGGTCGTCGCGACACCCGTGTTCGCAGTGCAATGGCTCACCCGCTACTTGATGCGTCGATGTCACGCTCGCGCCAAAGGCACGGACGCAAGAGCGCTCGACGGCATCCTTGCGTTTACCTCACGGTACTTAGGCACTGGTTACGGAGAGCCTACAAAAGAGGGCGATCGCGCGACGCAAACCGCAGCCGAAGTGGGCATCGTTTTGGATCCTACCTATACGGCGAAGACCTTCGCCGCAGCACTCGACGTGGTCGCGACAGGCGATCACAAGGTCGTCCTCTACTGGCACACGCTCTCGAGCGCACCGATGGGCCCACTCATCTCGGAGCAAACCGTGTCGCCGAAGTTGATGCGCTTACTCAGGTAGTACTGCTAAGCGCTGACGGCGCTCGCGGAGCACTCTGCGCAGCGTGCGGGCTTGGCTCCCGGGACCTTCTTGGTTGCGACCTTCCCATCCATGGGTTTGCTGCAGTTGTCGCAAAACACAGTCTGCGCAGCGCACCCCTCACAGTAGAAGGTGCCCCAACGCTCGAATGCGGCGAGTCGAGGTGCTTCGTCGCAGTGACCAGGCGAATGACAGGGTCGAGGCTCTTTGACTCCGCAGCCTGCGCACACGCATAGGGGATGTTGCTGCACCAACTTGGTCAGCTCATCGCCAATGCCCGAAAATGGCGCGATGCCCGTGCCACGACACAACGGACACGCGGACGCGAGTCGATTTTGCACCGCAGCCCGAATGAACTCGCTCTTGTTCGGCATG
>JAYVXK010000725.1:0-5060 GCA_043785265.1 Myxococcales bacterium
TCGCTTTGCCACGCGAAACCGTGAGCGTGCCGCCGCGAACCTCGAATCGCCCCTTTGCGACGATGGTGGCGTCCACGAGGTCGAGTTCTATCACGATGATGTCCAAGCCGCGCAAGGCTCGTGGCCCGACGGGCAAAAAAACTGGCCCAATAGCTCAACGGGAGTATGTTCCGCCGCGCACGGAGGTGTTTTCCTCCGTCTTGCTTGTCGTGGAGGTTTCATGAAACTTGTGCGTACCATTGGATTGATCTCGTCGACCACCTTGCTTTTGGCGGGCGGCGTATGGATGGGCTGCAGCAGCGATCCGGCTGTCGTGCCTGGAGTAGACTCGGGCACCAAAGACACCAGTGTCGGTAACGAGGCTGGCGGCGATGAAGCCGGCAATGACTCCAGCACCGGCAAGGACGCGGGCAAAGACGCGACCGTGATCGCCTACGATTGCAACAGCTACTGCAGCGCGATCGCCACGATCTGCACCGGCCCCAACCAACAGTACCTCGACACCGGCACGTGCTTGAAGATGTGCGCGAAGTACACGGCAGGCGATGCGGGCGCCACCAGCGGCAATACGCTCGCGTGCCGCGTCTATCACGCGACTGCGGCCTCAGCGAACGTGAACAACGCGAAAATTCACTGCCCACACGCAGGTCCGTTCGGCTTCGGCCAGTGCGGCGAAGAGTGCGAAGACTTCTGCCAACTCTACGGGGATGGCTGCAACACCACGAGCTACGGCAACACCTGCATCCCCACCTGCCAAGCGTTCGCGCATGCAGACGCGGGCATCCTCGGCACCACCGCGGGTCCGACACTCGACTGCCGTGAGTACCATCTCGAGAACGCCTACGCAGCCGACGGCGGCGGCGGTCACTGCGATCACTCGGGCAAGACCGGCGGCAACGTCTGCCAGTAACTTGGTAGCACTGCTGCGGCAGTAAGCGAGTTTGGGCCTATTCGGCGGGCACCGCCCGGAATCGTACTTTCGTACGATGAGGACGGATGAGCGCCGAAGAGGCCCAAAATCGCGCTCTGACGCAGTAGTGCTAGAATCTCCCGGTGCCATCTGCGCCGGGAAAGGTTCCGGCGGTGACATCGGTGTGATCGTCCGAAGGCCATTCTTCTCGCAGTCGAATGCTGCGAGGAGGTGGCGGGGCGACTGCCTCGCCCATGACGCGACGAACTTTGCGCCAGCGCTCAAGAGCCTCGGTTCCGGTCTTGAAACGAGTCTCTCGGTCGCGGGCCATCATCTTCTCGAGGAAGCGCTCGACGACTCCTGGCCACTCGTCTCCGGTGGTGGCCGTGAGTGATGGAGCTTCGCGATCGAGTTTGAGGGCGATGAGTGTGAGCGCGTTGTTGCCCTCGAAGGGCAGGCGTCCCGTGAGCGCGCGGAACGCGACCGCACCGAGAGCGTAGAGATCGGCGCGCTCGTCCACACGGGCAGAGCCACGCACCTGCTCGGGTGCCATGTACGCGAAGCTGCCGAGCGTGGCGTCGAAGGCGGTGAGAGATGGCTCGCTCTTCACGCGAGCCGCAGAGCGGCGAATTTTGGAGATGCCAAAGTCGAGAATGCGGGTGCGCTCTTCCGGTTCGTGGCGCGATCCACCGGTCTCCCGTTTCTCGATGAAGAGGTTTGCAGGCTTGATGTCGCGGTGAACGATGCCCGCTTCGTGAGCGGCGATGAGTCCTTCGAGGGCGTCGTCGACGATCGGAGCGACGTCTGCGAACGAGAGGTATTGCTCGCGTCGCAATCGCTCGTCGAGTCCCTCACCCGTCAAGTGTTCGAACGCGATCCACAGCCTGCCCGTGCGATCTTTTCCCGCGCCGACCACATTCGCGACGAATGGCGACTTGATCTGCGCTGCGATCGCGCTCTCGCGCTGAAAGCGAGCGACGATGTCGGGGTCTTGGGCTGCGCGTTCGTGCAGCACCTTGATGGCGACCTTGGTGCCATCTTTCGCGTCGGCCGCGTAGACCTCGCCCATACCGCCATGTCCAATCAGGCGGCGGACTTTATACAGGCCCCCGACGGTTGCTCCGATCAGGGAGTCGGCATCCGCCATGATTGACTCAAGATTAGCACGTGTACCAAAAACCCACGGCGCATTCTCCAAACGCTCTGATAGTGTCCGGCGTTCTCTTGGTGTTGGCTAACTGCGGTGTTGCCCCCTGTTCGGAACACAACAGGTGGTTAGGATGAACGCCATCATCGCAGACGATGATTTTGCGGAGGGTAGAGATGCGGACGGTCAAAGACGTTGAGGCATACCTCGGTCGCTTGAGCAGAGAGTTCCAAGAGGTCGACGGCCAGCGTGGGACGTTCCTCGTACACAGCAGCGGCAGTGGCGTGAGTCAGACGCACATCGCGGTGCGTGTCGATCCACCGCTGGTGATCGTGCGTGTTCACATCTGCGACGTCGGCAAGACCGACCACGCAGAGCTCTTTCGTCGGCTCCTCGAGCTCAACGCGCACGAACTCGTTCACGCGAGTTATGGCCTCGACGACAACCGCGTGGTGCTCTCGTCTGCGCTCGAACTCGAGAACCTCGACTTCAATGAGATCGAAGCGACGCTCGACGAGATCGACATCGCCCTCGCCCAACAAGTCCCCGAGCTGATGCAGCTCGCAAAACAAGCTTAATCCGACGGCACGTCTGCGGCCACGCAGCGTGGTCAACACTAGAAGGACTAGACGATGGGACTCTTCAGCCGACTCGCACAGCTCATCAAATCGAACATCAACGATCTCATCAGCAAGTCCGAAGACCCGGAGAAGATGCTGAACCAGGTCGTGCTGGACATGAACAACCAGCTCGTGGAGGCGAAGAAGCAAGTCGCCGCTTCGATCGCCGACGAGAAACGACTCGCCAAGCAGAACGAGCAAGAGCAAGCCAACGCAGCCGAGTGGGAGCGCCGGGCGATGATGGCCCTGCGCGCCGGCAACGAGGAGCTCGCGCGCGAAGCTCTGAATCGCAAAAAAGAGCACGACATTTTAGCGACCACGTTCAAAGACCAGTGGCAAAAGCAAAAAGACGCCGTCGAGAAGTTGAAGAGCGCGCTGCGAATGCTCAACGACAAGATCGAAGAGGCCAAGCGCAAGAAGAACGTGCTCGTCGCTCGCAAGAAGCGCGCAGAGGCGCAGCAGGCGATCCAAGCGACGATGAGCGGGCTCAAAGATCAGAGCGCGTTCGAGACCTTCGATCGAATGAGTCAAAAGATCGATCAAATGGAGGCCGAAGCAGAGGCTGGCGAAGAGCTCCAAGAAGAATATTCGGGAGACACACTCGCCGCACAGTTCAACAAGCTCGAGAAGACCGCAGGCGCCGACGACGAGCTCGAGGCGCTCAAACGCAAGATGGGTCTCGCACCCGGAGAGGCGCCAAAACCCGCCGCGACGCAAGATGACGGCACGTCCGCTACGCGGCGTGGTCAACACCAGGTCGTGGCGCGTGTCGAGGCCCCCGCAGCAGAGAAAGTCGAAAAGCGTGCGCCCGCGACGACTAGCGAGCAGGACGAACTCGCCGCCGCGCTCGAAGAGATGGAAGCCGAAGCCGAACGCGACAAGAAGCAGATGGGTCGCTAACCTTCTTTTTGAAGCCAGCGCGCTACCCGTGGTAACTCTGGCGCGTGGCCAAGGAGGAGGCGCGTCCCGGCACGCCCGGAGAGAGCGAGAGCACGGACCGAAACACGGTCGCCGTGCACTCGGAGCCCATCGATCAAGTCGTTCTGCGCCTGCAGGTCGATCTTGTTCGCGGCCTCTCGGAGAGCGAAGTCGCGCAGCGGCACACGAAGTACGGATTCAACGAGCTCCCTGATCCGCCGCGTCCGAGCGCGCTGAAGAAGTTTCTCGAGCAGTTCACCAATCCGATCGTGCTCACGCTGCTTGCGGCGGCGGTGATCGCCATCGTCGACGGCGTGCGCAATCACGAGGAGACGCTGCTCGTTCGCTTTGGCGACGCGACGGCGATCATGCTGATTGTCGCGCTCAACGCGGTGCTTGGCTTTTACCAAGAGCGCAGGGCCGAGGCGGCGCTCGACGCTCTCCAAAAGATGCAGACGCCCAACGCGCGTGTGCGGCGAGACGACAAGATCGTCATCGTGCCTGCGCGCGAAGTCGTGCCCGGCGATCTCCTCGAAGTCGAAGCGGGCGACGCGATTCCGGCCGATGCGCGTCTCGTGCAGACCGCGAATGTCGCCGCCGAAGAGAGCACGTTGACCGGCGAGAGCGCGCCCGTTGGCAAAGATGCCAAAGCGGTCGTGGCAGACGACGCGACGCTCGGTGATCGCGCGACGATGCTCTATCTCGGCACGAGTTTGGTGCGCGGACGAGCGCGCGCGGTCGTGATCGCGACGGGCCACAAGACCGAGATCGGCAAGCTCTCTGCGCTGATTCAGTCGGCGGGAATCGATCGGAAGACCCCTCTCGAAGACAAGCTCGACGCCTTCGGAAAAAAGATTCTCTGGACGTGCCTCGCGCTCTCCGTGCTGCTGTTCATTCGCGGCATGCTCAAGGGCGATCGCAGCTGGAACGCGCTGCTGCTCGAAGCTGTGAGCTGGGCCGTGGCTGCCAGTCCCGAAGGCCTGCCCGCGATCACCACGATCACTCTCGCGCTCGGCATGCAACGCATGGCCAAGCGCGGCGCGATCGTTCGCAAGCTCGCTGCGGTCGAGACTCTGGGCGCGGCCACTGTGATTTGCACCGACAAAACAGGCACGCTCACGCAAAACGAGATGACCGTGCGCGAGGTGTATGCGAGCGCGACCACCTACTCGGTCTCGGGCACGGGTTACGATCCGCGCGGTGAGGTGCATGCGCCAGGCGGCGAGGTCGTCGAGACGCCACCCAAGACGCTGAAGCATTTGCTCGCGAGCATCGCGCTCTGCAACAACGCGCAGCTCGAGCGACGCGACGACGACACATGGAAGGTCGTGGGCGATCCCACCGAAGGCGCTTTGCTCACCCTCGCTGCCAAAGCAGGAGTGCCGCGCGAGTCGCTCGGACCCAACGTGCAAGTGCTCAAAGAGTTGCCGTTCGACAGTGACCGCAAGCGCATGACGGTGCTCGC
>JAYVXK010000726.1:0-5059 GCA_043785265.1 Myxococcales bacterium
ATTCTGCGCGCCACTGCTTGGCCGAGTCGAGTCGGGCAATGCCTCGCGGCACGTTGGGATCGCGCGCGCGCATCTGTTCGAGTGTCGCGCGTTCGCGGACGTTGAGCATGTCGAACATGTCGCGAGGGTTGTCTACGGTCTGCGCATTGCCCGTGTACCCCGCACGGTACGGACTGCCGGCGCGCTCGATGATGCCGCCAAAAAAACGATAAGCGTCATTGCCACTCGGGCCGAAGTAAGTGGGTATTCCGCCATAACCCATGATGAACGCGAGATTGAACTTCTCGAATTCGTCTTTGGCGGGTTGGTGGATGGTCATGATGATCGTCTTGCCGGTCTTCTTCGTAAGATCGGCGAGCAAGTTGACCAAGCTGGTGGTGTCGTCTGCGGCGAGACCGCTCGTGGGCTCGTCCAAAAAGACGATGACGGGATCAGTCACGAGCTCGAGCGCGATGTTCACGCGTTTGCGCTGACCACCTGAAAGCACCTTTTTCTCGGGCTTTCCGATCTGCAGATTGCGCACGGCTTCTAAACCGAGATCGCGCAGAGTTTGATCGACGAGGCGATCGATCTCCTCGTCAGAGTAGTCGGGTGGCAGGCGAAACTGCGCCGAGTATTTGACGGCCTCGAAGACCGTGAGCTCCGGATGCACGATGTCGTCCTGCGGGACGTATCCAATCGATCCGCGGAGCGCGTCATAGATGGCATAGAGGTCTTCGCCATTGATGCGCACCTGACCGCTCGACGGAGGCAAGTAGCCGTTGAGTGTCATGAGCAATGTGGTCTTGCCCGCGCCGCTCGGACCCATCAATGCGATCATGTCGCCGGGCAGCGCCTTGAACGACACGTGGTCGAGCAGGGTCTTCATCGAGCCCTTGTTGTCGCGATCGGGCACTTCCAAAAAGAGGTCCCACGCCTCGATCTCGTAAAGCGGTTTGCCCGCCCAACTCGCTTGCTGATCCTCGACGACGACATTGACCTGCTGACCCGCGATTTGGATCAACAGCGGCATCGGCCCGATGTAGACCTTCTCGCCACTCGCGACAGGAACGCGCTCGCCTGGCGCGATGCGATGACCGCGCACAAAAGTGCCGTTCGCGCTGCGCAGGTCCTCGAGAAACAGTTGTCCGTTCTGCTGGACGATGCGCGCGTGATGCGATGAAACCTGCGCGTGCTGCACGACGATCTTGTTGTCGGGTGTGCGACCGATCGAGATGACCCCTTCGCCGCCCTGCATTTGAGACAGGTTCAGCTCGCCAATGACCGTCCGGTGTTTGCGAGGCGCGCCTTCAGGCGGTGTGGGTTGAGGCGCTGCTTGTTGTTGTTGTTGCGGAGGCGCTTGCTGCGGAGCGCCCGCGCCCGATGCCGCGGCCGCCTGCGCCCACTGTCCAAGCAGCGAGACGGGGATCGGGACAGGTCCAAAAGCGACGATGCCGTTCGGATCAATCGGCACGGGTTGATTGGGCGGGATCTGCTGCGGGCCGCCCACGTACGTGCCGCTGGTCGAGCCGTGATCGAGCACCATCATGCGATCGAGCATGACTGTCGCGTGTTGTGAGCTCACCGAGTTGTGAGCGATCACGAGCGACGCGCGCGTGGGCTCGCGACCGACGATCACCTGACCGCGAGGTGCAGGCGCTTGCCCTGGCGACAGCAACATCATCACGATCGCAGGATGAGAGAGCGGCACCGGCACTTGCCCCATCGAGAACGCGGTGCGGAAATCGAACGGGACCGGTTGCTGCGCGGGGATGGGCGACCCATTCGCAAAGCTCTGCCCTTGACCGAGATCGACGTAAAAAAGCTGGCCGTTCTGTTTGACGATGCGCGCGTGATGCGGTGCCACGCCAGGACCAGAAACGACGACGTCTGCATCGGGTGCACTGCCGAGAGTGACTTGATCGCGGCCGAGTCCAGGGAGCATGCGGCTTCGAGGTTTATCAGGGACCAGCGGTCAACCGGCGGATTTTCTGCGCTCCGTGCCGACACGAGGCCGAATCGCTTTCCGAAAGTCCACGCGAGGAACTCCACGCCCGCTAAATGCGAAACGGCGCACGCCATCTGCGCACGCCGCCTCGTCCGCATCAGTGCGTCACTGCTTTTTGCCGGTCGCGTTCTTGATGCAGGTCTGCAGCGCGGTTTCTTGGTTGTCGCAGTTCGCTTGGGTCTTGTACCTGCCTGCGATGCACGAAGCACCGTCGATCGCGCACGACGCGAGCGCCTCGAACTGATCGGAGCAGCCGTAGTCTTTGGCCTGGTCCTCTTCGCTCTCGACAGCATCGGCGCATGCCGACTTGTCCTTGTCGTTGCCGCCTTCGCAGTCGATCTTGTTACTGCAATAGGTCGAGTACTCGACGCAACCGCCGGGCACGCAGAGAACGATCAGACCGGCCAGAGCCGCAACTTGGAAGAACAGTTTTTTCATGAGCGCTTTCGAGAAATGGTTTGTGTGACGACGACCGGTGCGTGGATTCAGTGCTTTCGGCCCGTTGCGTTCGAGATGCAGGTGTCGAGCGCTGTTGCCTGGTTCGAGCAGTTCGCCTGGGTGCCATAGCGGCCCGCGATGCACGAGGCATTGTCGAATGCGCAGCTGGCGAGCGCCTCGTATTGGTCGGCGCAACCGTAGTCTTTGGCTTCGTCCTCTTCGCCTTCTTGGCGGTCGGCGCATGCCGACTTGTCCTTGTCGTTGCCGCCCTCGCAGTCGATCTTGTTGCTGCAGTACGAGCCGTATTCGACACACGCACTCGCCGCGCAAAGGACGACCAAACCGGTTACAGCGACAACTTGGAAGAGGAGCTTTTTCATGAGGGCCTTGGTGACGATGGTTGTTGAAGGAAAAGACAAGCAGGTGCGGCGCCGCGTACCCGTTCGGAGGGAGTAAAGGAAATTGGGGCAGACCGCAACGTCGAACTGCCTCCTTCACAGTGCCGCCCACGGGACCGAAGCAGGCGACAAAACACCGCGAAGCGATCGTGCGCTAGCCTTGGCGCAATGATGCCCCGCAAATCAAGCCTGGTCGCGCTCGTTTTATTCGCCGCAGCGTGTGGCAGCACAAGCACGCAGCCCCCGTCGCCTGATGCCAGCATCGATGGCGGCACCGACGCCACCACGGATGCGCCGGCCTCGGGTCATGCGATCAAGACAGTGTTTCTCATCCTCATGGAGAACCACAATTGGTCGGACATCAAAGGCAGCCCGTCCGCTCCGTACATCAACACGAAGTTATTGCCCGCGGCTTCGCACGCAGAAAAATACTTCGACAACCCCGCGAGCGCGCACCCCAGTCTGCCGAACTATTTGTGGCTCGAAGCCGGTGACAACCTCGGCATACTCGACGACGCACCACCGAGCACCAATCACCAAGCGACGACCAATCACTTGGTGACACTGCTCCAAGGCGCAGGCGTCACGTGGCGCGCCTATCAAGAGGGCATCAGTGGAACGACATGCCCGATCACGTCGACTGGCAAGTACGCGCCCAAGCACAATCCAATGATTTACTTCGACGACGTCGCGGGCAAACCGCCGGCGTCGACCTCCGCCAATTGCATCGCGCACGTGCGACCGTACGCGGAACTCTCGACGGATCTCACGGGCAACAAAGTCGCTCGATACAACTTCATCACTCCCGATCTATGCAACGACATGCACGACAGCTGCGCGCCGTCGAACGATGCGATCCTGCAGGGTGACACGTGGCTTGCCACAGAAGTGCCTAAAATACAGGCTTCTGACGCTTACAAGAACGGCGGCGCGATCTTCATCACGTGGGACGAGAGCGAGGGTGGCGAATTTCCGATTGGCATGATCGTGCTGAGTCCGCTCGCCAAAGGAAACGGGTACTCCAATGACACGAAGTACTTTCACTCATCGATGCTGCGCACGGTGCAGGAAATCTTCGGCGTGACGCCGCTGATCCGCGATGCCGCGAATCAGCCGAGCCTCAGCGATCTGTTCACCAGTTATCCGTAACGGACAACTGACTAGAGACAGACGCCGATCGAAGTGCCGATGGTCTTGATCGCAGTGCAGGTGCCAGTCGCGCAGTCCGCTTGCTTGGTGCAAACGATGTACTGATTGTCCTGATACTTGCCTGCGTCGATCAGGCCCGAGCAAGCTTGCGCGGTTGTGCAGCGCGTGTTGTTGAAGCCCTTGGTCTTTTGATAAGGGACACACTTCGGGTCGGGACCCACGGGGCCAGAAGTGAGGCAGCAAACCTGTCCACCACCGGTGCACTCCTCAGGAGCGGAGCACGCCCACGAAGCTTCGCCGGGGGCGCAAGAGCCTGACACGCAGGTTGAGGGCGTCCCCGCATCCACAGAAGAGATGCAGCAAACTTGCGAGCCCACGGTGCAATACGCAGTCGTCCCTGCGTCGCCGCTCTTGCTGTAGGGGCAGTAAAGACCCTTGCTGCTCGGGGGGAATAGCTTGGGGGGATTGGTGCACGAACCGCCGCCGTCATCCTGCGGGGGAGCGGAGTCGTTGCCTGCCGTGTCGGGGTTGTTCGCCGAGGTGTCTTTCGACGCGTCTGATCCCGGGAGGACGGTGTTGTCGAACGGAGTGGGGGACGAACTGCACGCGACCACGCCGAACGCGGCACTCGCGACCATCGAACCACCACAGATGACCCAAACTAACGTCCTGCTCGTCATTGATTGCTCCCGTTGAAACTGAACCTAGACCGCTGTCGGCAGGGCAATGTCAGCCCACTCGCGAGTTGATCATGAAATCGACACGCGCGTGCGGGCAAAGGCTATTTTAAGCCGTTTGCACGACACAAAAAGGAATGAGCCGAGATCGATCGCTCTTGGAGCAATCAATCTCGGCCCATCTAGTTTTCATGCAGTAGCGATTGGCTTGCGTGCCAACACCACTCGGTACGAGTCCGTGCCGTCGCGCATGTTTTCGTAGAGGCGTGTGCCAGGGTTGCGGGAGAAGTTTTTCAGCGCGAGCTCTGCTTCGCCGCGTTTCTTGCTGCCCAAAACTGGAATGCGAAATCCGTGGAAGCTCTTGATGCACTGAGCGATGTACGCGTCGATTCGCCCTTTGTCTTCGTCGC
>JAYVXK010000727.1:0-5054 GCA_043785265.1 Myxococcales bacterium
CGGGGACGGGGGACGGCGACCGGGACGGGGACGGGACGCGAGTGTCGTGGAGCACAAACGCAGGAGCGGCGCGATCTTGGTGGGATCGCGCCGCGGGGAGAGAAGAATTTGAACGACGAGGCGGGGCGGCGGGACGGCGGACCGGGCGGCGTTTCGGGGAGGGAGCCACGGTCCTTATTGTGGTGAAGCAGCTGGTCATGCGGGGACACGCGCTTCTTGTTCCGCGTGCACCGCTTCGTCGTTCGTGATTGCAACCAATGGCAGAAAAGAGTCATTCCCTAGACGTGAGTATTTTTCCCAATGAGCGGCTGCATGTGGTGGATGGCACCTTCGAGCTCTACCGCGCGCATTACTCGATGCGTCCCGAGAGCCCCGACAAGGCGACCAAAGGGCTCGTGGCTTCGATGCGCTCGCTGATGTTCGATCGACAAGAGCGGGTGACGCATCTCGCGGTCGCGTTCGACAATCCGATTCGGTCGTTTCGCAACGACATGTTCGACGGCTACAAATCAGACGAAGGCGTCCCTCCCGAGTTGCGTGCTCAGTTCGACGAAGCCGAGAGAGCGGTCGCCGCGTTGGGCATCACGGTCTGGAGGATGGTCGAGTTTGAGTGTGACGACGCGCTCGCCACAGCCGCAAAAAAATACGCCGCGGACTTCGCGCAGATTCGCATTCTGTCTCCAGACAAGGACTTCAGTCAGTGCCTCGACGGCGAACGGGTGGTGATGGTCGATCGCATTCGCAAGCGCGTCATCGATGAAAAAGCCATGCGCGAGAAGCGTGGCGTCGGACCCGAGAGCATCGCCGATCTGCTCGCGCTCACCGGAGACACCGCAGATGGCATTCCGGGCCTCGACGGTTTTGGAGAAAAGACCGCAAGCAGCTTGCTCGCCAAGTTCATTCACATCGAGGCGATCCCGGACGAATTCGAACAATGGCCCAAGCTGCGTGGCGCAGACAAACTCGCGCAGACCCTAAAAACAAGCCGCAAAGTAGTTGCGCTCTACAAGCAACTGGCGACCCTCCGCACGGACGTTCCTTTGCGAGAGACCGTAGACGACCTCCGCTGCCACAAGGGCGACTGAGGGCCACCACGTTTTCGCGTTGATGTGCGCCTGGGAATCTGTCACTCACTTCTCATGAGGGTGGCGGGCATCTTGGTCGTGGGGCTCTGCACGTTCTTGGGTTGCGCGAGCTCAGCGCCGAGCGGCCCTCCAGCCGATCCGTATCCGAGCTGCAAGAACGGCAAGTACGTCCTCGATGATCCCGCGACCACTCCGAGCGGCTTCGACAGCGCCGCATGCGTGGAGTTCATGAAGGCGATCCCCACCATCCAAACTGACGGGACGAAGGCGCCGGCTTTCATCACACCGCTCGCTGGCGCGATCTTGCCGAGCACGCCGATCGCGAAGTTCACCTGGAGCAAAGGTCAACTCTCGATGATGGATGGGCCCACGATCTGGGACGAAATCAGACGAGAGCTCGTTCTCGAGAAGACCGCACATGCAGCCGTCGACGCGGGATCGACCTTCACCAGCGACGCCTACGTGGTCGTCTTTCGCGCCGCTGCATCGACCGATGGCGGCGGCCTGGCGGAGATCCTCCGTGTGATGACGATCAACCTCGACTACACGCCTTCAGACAAAGCATGGGCTGCGATGCAAAGCGTAGGCAGCATCGAAGCATCCGTCTACGGCATGCACTTCGACAATGGGAAGATCACGAGCGGCCCGTTCACGGCACCGCAAGCACGCGCGTTTTCTGTCGCGCAATAACAGCGAACTTAGAGTTTGTTGGCTGCGATCAGTCCGTCGATGGCGGGCTCATGGCCGCCCGGACCGACGTTGTAGGCCACTTTGAGGACCTTCATGTCTCGCGGATTGACGAGCACATTGTATGGCAGGCCGATCGTTCCGTTCACGTAGCTGGCGAACTCGAACTGCGGATCCATCACGACCGGCACGTTGGTCAGATGAAACGCTTTCATCCACTGTTGCGCGACGGCCACGTCCGAAGTTCGCTTGCCGTTGTTGTCTTCGATCATCAGGGTGATGACCGCCACGCCATTGGCGCCCCAGTTGGTGCGAATGATGCTCTCCAACTGACTCGCCTCTTGCTGACATGCGCCGCACCACTGCGCGGACGTGTCGAACAAGACTGCGTTGATTCCTTTTGAACCGTCGCAATCGAGAAAGTCAGAAGACGTGTACGTGACCGGCGAGCCACCTGCGCCCAAGCCGTCCCACTTGAGTGTGGCGGGGATGACCTTGCCTACGGAAAATCCGTAAGGGCCATCGGGATAGGTGCACACCGTGACGGGTGTCGCTGCGGGGGCTGGCTCGCCGCGCACGGAGGTTTTCGTGGACGTGTCGGCCGCCGAGCAACCAACGATGGTGAGAGCGGTCAAAGCAATGAGCGTGCGCATGAAGAGCCTCCGACCGAAATGCTACGCCTGTCGCCAGGAGGCGCAAGGTGGACGAACAGCCGCCAGCGCGTGCCCGAACTCGCCGCGCGCATTCCACTGATTTAGGCTGGCTTCGTCTCGTCTGGCTGCGTTGTCGTCGTGCGTTACTCGTCGTCTTTGTCGCGCAATCCGAGGGTCTTGCACTTTTTGTAGAGGTGACTGCGCTCGAGATCGAGACCGCGTGCAGTCGCAGCCATTTGCCCACCGTGATGAGCGATGGCTTGCTCCAGGATGGTGCGCTCGGCTTCGTCGACCAAGACGCGAAAGGCGACACCCGCACGAAAGAGCCCTCTGTCTTTGCTATTGAGGCTGCCAGGCAAACAGTTCTCGACGTCGGCTTTCTTGATGACCTCCTCGGGTGTGAGGATCACGAGCCGCTCGATCAAGTTGCGCAGCTCACGCACGTTTCCTGGAAAGCTGTATCCCACGAGCACCTGGATCGCGGTCTGTTCGATCGACATTCCACGGCGGTCGTTTTGTCGCGCAGCGAGTTCGAGGAAGTGTTTGGCCAAAAGTGGAATGTCTTCGCGACGCGTGCGCAGCGGTGGAATCGAAAGCGGCACCACATTCAGTCGATCGTACAAATCAGGCCGAAACGCGCCAGATTCGGACGCTTGCACCAAGTCTTTGTTCGTCGCAGCGACGACGCGCGCGTCCACCTTGAAGGTCTCACTGCCGCCCACGCGTTCGATCTCTCGCTCTTGCAGGACACGCAGCAACTTTGCCTGCGCCGCGAGAGGCATGTCGCCGACCTCGTCCAGAAACAACGTGCCGCCACTCGCTCGCTCGAACTTGCCACGCCGCTGCTTGGTCGCTCCGGTGAACGCGCCCGCCTCGTGACCGAACAGCTCGCTCTCGATCAACTCACTGGGCAGCGCGGCGCAGTTGAGTTTTTCGAGGGGACCTTTGTTTCGTGGACTCAACTCGTGGATCGCACGCGCGACCAATTCTTTGCCCGTGCCGCGCTCGCCCGTCACCAGCACACTCGCGCTGCTCTTGGCGGCACGAGCAATTTGTTCGAGGAGTTTTTTGATCGGTGCGCTCTCGCCGACGAGTTCGCTGCCGCCCGCTTGTGCTCGCAGGGCTTTGGCTTCTGCGAGTGCGCGATCGAGGCGGAGGGCTGTTTCGATGGCGATCAAGAGCGCGTCCGTGTTGAGCGGCTTCTCCAAGAAGTTGAGCGCACCGAGCCGCGTGGCCTGCACCGCGATGTCGATCGTCGCGTGCCCACTCATCATGATGACAGGCACCTCACTCTTCGACGCGCGCAAGATCTTGAGCAGCTCGAGGCCGTCCCCGTCTGGCAACGCCACGTCGAACAGGCAGAGGTCGTAGCTGCGCTTCTTGAGCTTGTCCTCGGCGACTCTCATTCCGCCAGCGACGTCGACGCCGTAGCCTTCGAGTGAGAGAGCCTTTTGCAGTGTGGTGAGGATGGTGGGCTCGTCGTCGACGACGAGCAGGTGCGCGCGGGGCATGCGGGCATCATACGGCTCTACCGCACCCAGCAAAGCGAGAGTGACGGCACGTCCGCTACGCGGCGTGGTCAACACTAGACGGAAGGAAATGGCCGCCGCGCAGAAAGCGCTTCCCAACGCCGCATAAACCAGACAAAAGTGGCGCCGCCATGACCCCTGTCTCTACCCTCGCTCGCACTGGTGTTGCTTTCTCCATCTTCGCAATCGCGTTTGCGTCTGCCGGCTCCGCGCGGGCGGACGAGACCAAAAAAGAAGAGAAGAAGGAGGAGAAGAAAGAAGCCGCCGACGAAAAGAAGGAAGCCGCCGAAGACAAAAAAGAAGGCGCTGAGGGCGAAGAGCACGAAGGCGGAGTGAGGCTCGATCTCGACGTCGTGACGGGATTCGGCCAGGTCGAGGCGCTCAATCTGAGACTGCCGACGTCGCTCGGCACGGTGTCGTACGAAAAAAGATCGACGCCTGCGGTGGTGGTGAGTCCCATCGTGAGTTTGAGCTTTCCGGTGAGCAAACACATTCGCTTGGGGGTGCGCGTACCTTTCGTGATTGGTCAATTCAGTCCATCGGATGACAAGTCACGCGGCAGCGCAAACTGGGGCAACGTGGAGCTCGAGGCCGAATACGAGCGCGAGCTGTCCAAGACCATGGGCTTCGAGTTTGGGCTCGGCATCGCATTGCCGACGGCGCGTGGCGATGAGCTGCCGGAGCAAGAGGCGCTCGACCGACTCGGCGCCAACACGGACACGGTCTCTGGCGACAAGTTCGCGTTGAACCACGCTGCGCAGTTCTCGCGTGGCGGTGAAGAGAACGCATTGTTCGAACCCAAGCATCTCGGAATCGTCCCTAAATTAGCCCTTCCCATGCGTTTTGGCAGATTCAAAGTCGAGCCGTACATCAAGGTCGAAAATCTCATCGCGACGTTCCCCGATGCTCCGCACCCGATCACCGTCGAACTCGTCGGAGGGGGTCGCCTCGCTTACGGCGTGACCACATGGCTCGACCTCGGCGTGCGTGCGTGGGCCAACTTCACGCTCACCGCGCATGACGGTCGAGACCTGAACATCGGCGCGGTCGAACCCGAACTCCGCGCGACCTACAAGTCTGTTCGTTTCCTGCTCGGAGGC
>JAYVXK010000728.1:0-5047 GCA_043785265.1 Myxococcales bacterium
GACCTTGGGAAGGTTTTTCCGAAAGAGGCGAATGGGGATGTCGCCGTGGAGTTGATTCCTGTTCCGGTGGTGAGATTTTCGTGGGCTGATGGAGGTGGACTGTGAAAGGCAAAGTGATCGCGGCTTGGTTTGCACTATTGGGATGTGGTCTGGCATGCAGTGAGGAGCAGGCACCACGCGGACCCAACCCAAACGAGGTACCGGAGATGGTGAGTCTTCATGGAGGCTCAGTGACCGCAGGCTTTGCTATTGGCAAGTCGCGCGACCCGAAGACCTTCACAAGCTTCCGCGTGACGACGTCGCCGATCACGGTTGCCCAGTACCGGCAGTGCATGTCGGTTGGAGCGTGCACGTTACCCGCGCCCGAAACTCCGTCGTGCGACAAGAACGCTCCGTTCTCATCGTCGACAACGTCAATAGACGGTCGCACGTATGGGATCGACGACGCACTGCCGATGACTTGCCTCGCTCCCAACCAAGCCATCGCCTATTGCCGAGGGCAGGGAGGTACGCTGCCCACACTGACTCAATGGACGGCGGCAGCACGTGGGAACAGCGTCCACAGATACGCCTGGGGAGATGGACCGGCGACATGTGACGAACATCCCGGCGCAGGGCACGATGGGAAGAAACCATGTACTTCCGACCTCGCCGCCTTTCGCGTTGGAACGCATCCTAGCGGAGCATCTCCAAGTGGAATGCAAGATGTGCTGCTCACCCGCGCCGAACTGCTCAACACTTCAGATGATGCTCAGTTTCCTTCCTGCCGCGGTACGGGCACATGTGCGGTTCAGGGAGTGTTCCCAGGCACGATTGATAGTGTGAGACCAGTCTATTCTCCGCGAGACGTAGGCGCGTCGTTTGGATTCCGGTGCGTAGTTCAAGGAGGTGACCGATGAAGCGCATACTCGCTGTCGCGGCGGTCATCGTCTTCGCGTGCACTCCTTCGAGCGAGGAGCGCGCGGAGAGCTCCTCGGCGGCGCTCACCTTACCCACTAGTCTGCCGCTACCGGCCGTCAGCAATGGCAGTACCATCACTGCCATCTGGCAAGGGTCGACTGCTGATCTCTATGTCGCGGATGCGTGGGCGAGCTGCTCGTTCATCGCCGCACAGGACGCCAGCAGCCTGGATGAAACACCGTCGACCACCATTGTTAGTTTCGATGGTGGGTCCACTCCAGCCAATCCACGACCTCCCGGTCCCCGCGACAGCTACATGGACTACGTCTTGGGTCTCATGCAAACGGTGACGAAATCATGTCCCCAAGCTACCGACCCCAACCCTTTCGCGGCGTGGCTCCAGCAACGCGGAGAAAAAAGCTGCAACGTTGATGCTAGCGGTCACCCTCTCGCTGCACCTTTGCAACCCGTTGCCGTGCCGTCGCTGTTCGATTCGACAACTGGACCGCCTTCCACCGTCGGCATTTCCGCAGACGCGATCATTCGTGCACCGGGGATCGATGCTTGCGTTGCGCAGGCGTTGCGCTCGGTCATGCCCGGCGCTGCTGGACCAGCCGTGCTGACCCTTCCTGCATCAGAGCAGCGGGAGTTGCTTGAGTATACGAGAGAGCGGGCGCAGCAAGCTGTGCTCGGCTACGCCCGTTTGACACATCTCGTAATGACAACACGTGATCCGTTGAAGCCGTCGACGTACGACCTTCAGGTTGTCCAAAACTGGTTCCAGGATCCAGTGAATGGCAGCAAGGGCAATTCAAGAGTCAACGAACTCGGAACACAGTTCGCATCAAGCCTGCAACTCTTGACGACTGTCTCCACGGAACTCGTTGAACTCTACGGGCGCAGCGCAAGCGCGCGCATCCCGCGCGGAGGACCAGACGACAAAACCGCAGCTGCTGAGCAGTGGGGATCTGGCTCCTGGCGACAGCGTGCGTTCGGTTTGCTCTACGGTGGAGATCCGCTGAGTGTAGGTCAGGATCCCAACGCAACATGGACACATTTTGACAAGGGCACGCAGCCAGGAACGCGTTGGCCTTCCGTCCCCTACGTGTCTCAGGACGTCAGCGAACCGCAAATTCAAACCTTGCTCCAGATTGCCCAGCAATACGATCTCCTCGAACTCAAACAGGCAAAGTCAACTGGCCTCATCACCGTCGATATCGACAAGTCGGCAAACCGGCTGTATCGCGCAGTCGAAGCTGCCATCGAGACCAGCGATTGTGATGTGTTCAACTCGGGGGCGAACACATGCTCTTCGGTCACTCCCGAGTCGCTCGCTGATCCGACACTCGGTTACACAAACTTCGTGCTTTGGAAGAAGCATCGAATTTCCTACGCTCACGCCACGCGACTGGTCACTCTGTTGTCGCAGGAGACAGGTCAGCTTCTCTATGATGGATCATTGCTGATCAACGAGTTCGCCGGCAGCGCAGATGTCCTCGGCGTGGAGAGTGTGGTGACTCACTCTGTGTCGCCTGACACCGGGAGCTACTACCACGTCGCGAAGGACGCCCCTTTCCTCAACCGTATCACCGCCGTCCGACAGCAAGGCATCTACAGCGGTAATGGTAGCTACGATTTGCGGGAGACTTTCTTCGCTCACTCCACGTCGGACGAGCAAGGCTTTGGCCCTTCCGCGCTTGAGCAGAGAAGAATCCTCGGCGTCGTACCAACTCTCAGTGCGGCCCGCGAAGAAATATTTCTGGCCAACAAGATATTCGTGGACGGCGGAGGTTTCGATCAACGCAGCAGCCTCCTGACAAATCGAAAGACGGAGCTCAACCTGATCTCTGGCGCGATTGGCGACAATAGTATCGTTCTCGAATACCCAAGCAGTTCGTTGGATGGTAGCGCTTCTGGCGTCGACGTGACGATCACGGGAAACCGTGGATTGGTCGTCTATTCACCCGACTCCGACACGTCGTGGGGACAGTCGGGCACTTCGTTCTTGTCTACCAAACTGCCTCGTGACGGTGGTGGCTGGCTCACGCCCGCGGTTTTCATCGAGCCCACCGCGGTTACGTTTGGAGGTTCTACTCAGACCACTGCGATTGGCGCAGGCGTCGCGAGTGGACCGATCACTGGTTCTGACGACCTGCCAGACATCAAGCGTCCCCTCAAGCGCTGGGTCTTCGGGCCAATCGCGACGAGCGGGTTTGCCAGCACACTTGCAGTGGCCCATGCAACGAGCCCATCGAGTGTCTCCTATACCTACGTAGGTGGCCCGTTTGGGAGCAACACGTCGGCATTCCAGTCGTCTGGCGGATCACTCAATACGACCGCCGAGCGGCTTCTCAAAGTGGAAGAGCAGAATCCTTCGCTGCCCAAATACGACGGCTTCGGACTACCGATTCGCTGGGTGCCTCCGACGGATCCAACCCTCATGGGTGCCCCTCCGGGGACTTCGTCCGTGACCGCATACCTCGATGATGCACAGCGTGCTGCGGATGGTGCGGTAAGAGCAGTCACGGAGGCGTTCCAGACTCTGCTCACTCAACAGCAGGCGACTCTCGATATTCAGGCGCAGGCCCAAAAGAGCGCCGAAGTGATCCGCGCTACCAACAAGGCGCTTTGCGGAGACAACAACCCGAAGTGCAACTTGGCCGTGGTCGATATCCAGACACTGAGCACGAGCAACCTGCAGCACGAGAATGACCTCTTCGTGACCTGCAAGACCGCTGTAGATGCAGGGGAAAAGCAGCTCGCATGTGCAACCCAGAGCATCTTCAAGGCCTACAAAGGGAACGGGAAGCTTGGCGTCGAGGTCGTCAACGCGCTGCAAACTGCGAACTCCGCGTTCGATGCGTACGCAGGTGGGCGGCTCCAGGAAATATTCATCAACGAATACTTTGGCTACACCCGAATGCAACAACAGCTCGAGCAGGTGTTCACTGCCTATAAGGTCGCAGATTCCCATCGAGATACCGCACAGAAGGCCCTGGCTGTGTTCAATCAACAGCAGAGCGACAACTGCTCGCCCATCGCATTTGCTGCGGCGGTCCTCAAAGGCACAGGGGTGAGTACAGGTTTCGCATCCGCTACGGTCTCTTTCAATCTTGGGCCGATGCTCGATCAGATCCAGAAGTGCAAGGACCTCACAGCACAAGCACCTGTAGAAAATGCCAAGGCCGTAGAAGCGTTCGCGCAGTCAGTCAACGATATGGCGAACGAAGCGCTTACCGCTTCCGACGCTGCCAAACAACTGTCGTTGTCGGTTGCTCAAGGCAATGAAGCGATTGAGGGCGCGAAGCTGTCTCGCGAGCAAGCAGACTCGGATGTCGCCATAGAAGCGACGAAGCAAATTGCCAACACGGCACTGTTCCGCCGTTTCCACGACTTCGACGTTTGGCGTGCGGGCGCGCTCCTAGAGAGCGCGAGGCGTTACGCTGTAGCTGCGCGTCGGGCCATCGAAGCCAGATTCGTCGTCGACCTCTCGTCGATGCAAGAGAACGAGCCCTTCGTTGCGAGTCCGGCCACATGGGCAGATCAAATCTATCAATACGACTTGAGCGCCCCGACCGCCGTCGGCTTGACAGCTACCACGGCAACTGCTGGCGGTGTGTATCCCAATGCGATTGTCGACTACGTCGGAAACCTCCAACGTTTCGTCAAGGGGTATGCGGTTCAACGCCCAACAGCGACCACCCAAGGCGATTCTGATGTCATCTCCCTTCCTGGTCCGCTCGGGAGCGCGCAACAAGGCTCGTTGCCAAAAGGGGTGATTGACGACTCCGCATACAAGTGGAGCTACTTCTGCCCTGGGGACGCGGCGTGGCACACGATTCAAGCCGACGGCAATGTCGATGGTATCTGCAGCAAGGTCGTCCCCCCCAATCCGCCGACGCTCGCAAAGCTTGAATTTGGTTTGGACCCATGGGCGCGACTGGATGGATCGGTTGCGCGTGACCCTTACATCAAGCGTTTCAACGAACGTTGGGGGCGTGTCGTGGTCAACCTCGTCGGGACAGGCGTCTTGGATTGCGCCAAGGCGGCGGACCCGCTGACTTGTTACTCGCAGGCCTTCATTCGGTATGACTTGACTCACACCGGACCGGGCTGGCTAACCGACTTCGACCAGAACTGGCGGAGC
>JAYVXK010000729.1:0-5046 GCA_043785265.1 Myxococcales bacterium
GACATCTTTCGACAAGGTGCTCGCCAAGGTCGACGCCGCTATCAAGGCAGCCGCGTGAACCCGCAGAGTGGGTACTTTCTTCTGGGGAGCTGTACTTAGTCAATTTGAGCGCGGCACAGCCATGAGCCAGCGCAAGTGCGCGGACACTGGCCCGTTAAGTGCTCTGTTACTTCTTCGATGAGTCGGATCGAATCAAGTGTGCCGCCAGCGCCTGAGACGGTGTTGTGCATCGAGGACGACCCCGACACTCGCGAGATGCTCGCGGAGTGCCTGACGCAAGACGGCTTTTTGGTCAGCACAGCTGGCACACTGGACGAAGCGAACCACGCACTCGAGCTGATGACCTTCGACCTCATCGTGACGGACTACGAACTTCCAGATGGCGACGGAACTTCATTTATCGAGTCATCGTTGGCACACGACCGACTGCGCGGCGCTCGCGTCGTGATGATCACCGGTTCCTTTTTGGGGAGGCGTCTCGCAGACGTGCGCTGTTGGATGAAGCCGATCGACCCGAAGACTCTGGCCTCGAGACTGCGAGAAGTACTCAATGAAGCCATCGAGCGCACCTCGGTGTTACCCAGTCGCGGTTGATGGCGCGTTGAGGCATTGCGGCGTTAGTGTGTGTCACACACCCTTCGTCATCCGCTATGGCGCACTGAATTTACGCGCGAAGCCAGTGTAAGCGAGCCGTGTCGAGGTTGAGAATGTGAACGCGAAGTCGTCGGACACAGTGCCAGTCGCGAGCATTTTGAAGAACGCAGTGCCGACTTTGGGCCGCGAGCCCAGAAGCTCGACCGCAGCCAGTCCATGCTTGTGGCACATGGCAGTGACCTCGTGCGGCTTCAAAAAAAGATTGAGCACGTGCATGTCGTGGGGAGTGTTCTTGACGAACCACTCCACCCCTTTGATGACGATCAGCCACGCTAGCCAATTGCGATTGAATGTATGAAAGAAGAACAGCCCGGAGGGCTTGAGCACGCGCGAGGCCTCGGCGATCACTCGCTCGGGGTCCTCTACGTGCTCCAGGAAGTCCATGGCGCACACGACGTCGAACGTCTCGTCTTCATACGGAAGCTCCAGCGCATCGCCGTGGTCGTAGTGTGCAGTGCGCGTCTTGTCATGATCGCGAGCCACGTCGAGCGAGGTGGTTGCGGCATCCAAGCCTGTCACTGGATAGCCCAGTGTGGCCAGGTAGTTCGATAGGAAGCCAGCGCCACATCCGATGTCGAGCACGGGGCATCGGCGCTCTCCGAACGCTCGATCGATTTTTCTCGCGACCCAGGGATTGCGCAACTTCGACTCGGCGCGAAGGAGCGCGACGGGATCATCCTTGGCCTCGTACCAACGTGCTCCCAGAGTCTCGTAGATGTCGTTGTTTACAGGTCGGGACTTCGTTTTCTGTTCCATGACACGCTCCAATAGAGGACCTGGTACAGCCCGAAAGTCACCGTCAGCACCAACTGAACTCGCACCATCCACGGGCTCTCTCCCCACCACCAGAGGAGGCCAAAACCAAGGAAAACCAAGGGGTGGAGCACAAACAAGATCGAGTGCAACCAGCCTTCGCCTCCACTGCAGACCTTGGCGTGGACGAACTCGTCTTTGGTGATGAAGACACACGAGAACGCGGCGAGCGCGACGTAAACCAAAACGGCATGAGGTTGACTGGGACGTGTGGCAACCAGCCACGCGTAGCAGAAGGCCACAGTGAGCGTGTCGAGAGGATGTCCGATTCGTTCCCAGCGGGGCAGACCTCGCTTGCGGTGAAACCAGCCTTCGTCAGCGGCCATGGCGAGCATCTGGAGTACGGCAGGAACGAGGAGGAGGTAGACCATGTCACTGCTTCCGAAAGAGGCCGCCGCAGATCGTCAAGCCTGGGCCGAACGCCAAGCTCAAGATCAGAGTTCCAGAAGCGACCTTGGCATCGTCGACAAGTCGCATCCAGATATGAGGCAATGTCGCCGAAGACATGTTTCCGTAGTCGAACAACACGTCTCGGCTGGTTTGAACTTGCGACTCGTCGAGCTCCAAGACCTGACGAACCGCGTCGATGATCTTGGGTCCACCTGGGTGGACCGCGAAGATGGTTTTGGCGAGGTCGTTCAACGGTAGGTCTGCCCGGGCATGGAGATCGATCACGAACTGCCGGAGGACCGCGCTGATGCGATCGGGGATGTCGCGCGCCAGGTTCATCTTCAGACCCCAGTCTGAGAGCGTCCATCCCATGCAATCAGCGGAGTCAGGCAGAATGCGTTCGTCGAGCGCGAGCACGCTCAACCCCCGAGCGTCGTCATCCGAGCAAAGCGAGTAGCGAATGAAACCGTCTGCAAATAGGCTCTGTACGACGATCTGCTCGATCGAATGATCACTCGGATCAAGATGCAGCGAACAGAGTTCGGTGTGCACGACATCGACGCGTTGGGCGCCTGACGCAGAACACATTTTGGGCGTGTGCAAACATCCGATGGCGAGTCGCGTAGCCGGAAACGCTGCATAGCAACCCATGTGATAGGCATGCGTGACTCGCGTGGTGGCTCCCCAGCCTTTTTGTTGCACCACACGCTGGGCGCCGCTCGGCGAGACATAGCCTGTGCAGGTGACATGGATGAGATCGCTCGGTGCGATCGGTTCATGTTCGTACTCGGCCTCGAAGTAAGCGGCGACGACCTCCGCGAAGATCTGATTGCGAACCGCAGTGCCCCGACCGTGTGGGTGGGTCGCCACGTCATACAGGACCATGTCCTTCCACTCGGCCGTGTCGACATCCGGCACAACATGACCTCGTGATCCGATCTTCGTCGGACCGCATGCGCATCGCTCGATGACTTTTTCGAGTCGCGCGTGGAACGCGTCAGTCTGGTCGGAGCTCCACGATTGGACCGTTCCCTCGGCCACCGCATGGGCTCGCGCGAGCCACCGCAACGAAGCTGCCTGCCCAGTTTCTCTCGACGGCCGCCGCATCGAAAATCGCGTCAGGGTCGTCGGCATGGGTCGCGCCTCAGCACGAAGCGATCCATTCGCACACGCGGGAGTTCCAGTGGGGGCTCGTGCGCGAACGCCACATGCAGACCTGTCTGCCTCACCAAGTTCGGCACGCTGGATGCTCACCAATGGGCTGTGACCACGACGAGAGGACTTCCCATGATGTTCGATCCCGACTGCCTCGACAGCAGAGATCCGAGCTTCATCCAGCGCTTGCTACCCGCGCTCCAGATGCTCAATCGCCGCTATTTTAGGCTCCGTTGCGAGGGTCTCGAACATGTTTCGCGCGGAGCCTCGCTCTTCGTTTCGAATCACAACGGTGGAATCGCAGGACCAGACCTCGCGTGCACACTGGGCGCGCTCTGGCAGAAGCTGGGAGTGGAGGCACCCCTGTACGCTTTGGCTCACGACTTCGCCATGCGTCAGTTCACTCCCCTGGGGCGAGTCCTCCAGCGCATGGGGGCGGTCCGCGCTCGTCCAGAGAACGCGCTCCGCGTGCTGGCTTCCGGTGGCTCAGCGCTGGTCTACCCTGGGGGAGATCTCGAAGCGTATCGACACACCAGACAACGAGATGAGATCGTCTTTGGTGCGCGCACTGGGTTCGTTCGAGTCGCGCAGCAAGCAGGAGTCCCCATCGTGCCGATCGTCGCGCATGGTGCACATCGGTCCGCATACATTTTTCACGACGGTGCCTCCATCGCGCGAGCACTGCGGCTCGAACGCTGGGCACGAATAAGGCGTTTCCCACTCGCCTTGGCTTTGCCGTGGGGACTCGCCCTGGGACCCTGGACTCCATACTTGCCGTTGCCGTTTCCCATCAGACTTCGGGTGCTGTCTCCCATGCGCTTCGACGCCAACGAAGACCCGCATGCCATCCGCGAAGTGGTGCGCGCTCGAATGCAAGACACACTGGACGACCTCTCCCAGTCAGCGCGCTCATGAGTGAAGCCGTACTTCCTGACGGCGCGCGCCTCTCATATGAAGTGCGCGGTACTGGCGCGCCCCTCTTGCTCCTTCGCCCCCTCGGAGGCTCGATCGTGTCATGGGCAAGATTTGCCGACGAGCTTGCCGCGTGCACGCGCGTGATCATGTTCGACTCGCGCGGCACGGGTGGCTCCAGCCCCGCTCCATGGCGAATGACCACGAGAAACATGGCCCGCGATGCGCTTTCGTTGCTGGATACACTGGGCATCGAGCGCGCTCATGTCTACGGAATCTCGCTTGGTGGAATGGTGGCAAGCTGGCTGGCGGTAGACGCACCCACGCGCGTCGACCAAGTCGTGCTCGCGTCCACGCTCCCTCGAGGCTCGATGGTTCGGTGGGCTTCGTGGAGGCGAGAGTTGGCGCTCGCGCGTTGCTTGATCAAGCGCCCGGCCGAAGCGGAAGCGTGCATGTCCGAGCAGATTCTGTCCGCGCACTTCCGTACCCATCATCCGGACGCTGTGCGCCGCATCCAAGATGCAGCGCGAGTGAGCCCAGCCTCACGTCGTGCCCTTCTGACATTGCTCGTTGCCGCGTGGACTCATGACGTCCGAGACCGACTGCATGAGATCGATGCACGTGTGCTCATATTGATTGGCGAGCACGATCCGCTGCTGACGCTCGACTCCCAAAAAAACCTCCTGCGGCGACTCCGCCACGCGTCGTACGAGGTGCTCTCTGGTGCAGGTCACGATTTGTCTGCGGAGGCTCCGGTGGAGACCGCACAGCGCGTGCTCGCGTGCCTTGCCACATACCAGACGCCCCAAAGCGGGTGAAGTTCGGGCATGAATCATGCGCTCGTCCCCCTCATGATTCGGAGACGCAAGCAGACAGCTGAGGCGGGTCTGTCCTCACATGTTGCCAACTCGGTCGAGACGATCGCTGCACTTCACGCGCGCGGTCAGCACGAGGACAGCCCACACATCAGGCTCATCTCGCGCCTCAGCGCCAAGATCGGACGACCGTCTTTTCTCGTCGTCGTCATCACCACTGTGTTTTCATGGATCGGCCTAAATTTAGCCGCGATCGTCTTCGGAATGCGCCCGGTCGATCCGCCACCGTTCTCGTGGTTGCAGGGAG
>JAYVXK010000730.1:0-5045 GCA_043785265.1 Myxococcales bacterium
GCTCGGAACTCCCGAGCGACCCCACCGCCGCAGCTAGCCACGACGCCCGTCCCCCGTCCGCCGTCCCCGCCCGCCGTCCCCGTCCCCGCTCCCGTCCCCGCCCGCCGCACGATCTCTCAGGGCGACGGCGGCATCCACGGAAGTCGATCGATGGGAAGCACGAACGCGCCGACCGCACCGGGTCCGACATTGAGATAGATGCTCGACTGGAGGGGGCGCTTCCAGAGCGCCTTGACGTTGAACTTCGCCTCGATCTTCGACGCGAGCCGATCGGCTTGGCCTGGAGCCTGACCGTGAACAACGCCACACCAAATGGCGCGACGCTCCCCGAGCTGCGAGACGAGGTAGTCGACCATTGCGTCGGCCATGTCCGCCGACTTCGAGATCTTGGCGACCGACGACAGCTCTCCGTTCACGAAGCCAATCAGCGGGGTAATCGAGAAGAGATTGGCTGCCCACGCTCGCAGGAAAGACGCGCGACCTCCCTTCACCAGGTTGTCGAACGTCGCGACGGAGAGCACCATCCTTCCCTGAACTGCGGCGCTCTCGAGGAGTTCGACAATCCTCGCCATCGGCAGTCGTGCGGCGGCTGCTTCCCCGGCCAACATGGCGCACGCGCCTGCGCCCATGTCCGTCGATTGCGTATCGACCACGGACACGCGCAGCTGCTGAAGCCCTGGTGTCGAGCTGGCGGTCTTTACGGCGGCGAGCGCGGCGTTGTAGGAGCCGATGATCCTCCGTGATGTCGAGACCACCAGGATCTCGTCGGTCGACGGCGCGAGCTCTCGAAAGATTTCGATGAACTCTCCCGCTGACGTGCCCAGGACGTGTGGGTAGACCTTGGCCGATCGAACCCACTCGTCGATCACCTCGAGCGAAATGCCCCCGCGCGTGTCGTGCTGCACGCCATCGACAACGATCTTCTGACCCGTCAGGTACGTCGAGTACCGACGAACTTCCACGTCGCTCAGGTTCGACCCCGGATTGGTGACGATTCGCATGTTGTGAGACTCACTGACCTAACGGCACGACAGGTGCCCTTGTTGAGGGCGGCCTGTCGTGGGGAAGAAGCCGCTGCATCGATCTCCATCTCGCCCCCCAGATTGCCAGCCGCCGGTTTGACGGGAGCAGACCAAGCAGTTGGTGAGCGTGCCTGGTCTGAGCTCCGCCTTGTCGCTGTAGTAAGCTTGACATGGCTGCCCATGGGACAACCCTGGTGCGCTCCACGTGTGCTGGGTGCAGTCGCCACCATTCCAGGCCACGACACAACCCGACCAACCCTCTACCGACTCGCACTCGCACTCACGCGAGGCTTCGATGTGCATGCATAGGCCTGAAATCCCATCGATATTGACATCTGGTATGCAGGCACATTGGCCCGTCGGGTTTGGAGAGGCAGTCGCGAGGTGCTGCACGGGTTTGGACACCGGACCTCCCGATGCAGGGGTTGACGTGCTCGCGGAGGCGGACACGGACGGCAAGGAGGAAGGCGTCTGCTGAGCGACCAGAACGCCGGCATCGGCGGTTGTGGAGGTCGCGGATGCGTTGCCCAGTCTGGGCAACATCCAGAGCACCACTGCGAGCGCAGTTCCCAGGCAAACGACCCCCAGCGTCAGCACGACCACCAGTCCTATGACCCACGAACGGGACCGTGGCGGAACAGGCTGGGCCTGAGCAGGCTGGGCCTGAGCAGGCTGGGCCACCGATCGGGGGACGTCGTGGGAAGGCTGGAAGCTTGGAGGCGGCTGGGGTTCTGAAGGACGAGAAGTGAGAGTCGGCTCGTGCCGCTGCAATGGGCTCGCGGAGGCTGTTTCACGCGTTGGAATGGATTGCGGAGCGGCAGTCACCGACACGCGCGCCGTGCCCGTTACGGCTTTCGCGATGGCGTCATGCATGTCTCGCGCGGACGAAAAACGAGACGTAGGAGACTTCGCGAGAGCGACATGAACCACTCGCGCCAGCTCCGCCGCATCGGGCCTCATGGCCACGAGCGAGGGTGGCTCCGTCTCGATGATCGCGCGCGCCGTCTCGCCCATCGACGGGAAGTCGAACGGCTTGTGCCCAGCCAACGCAAAGTAGAGAGTCGCCCCCACCGCATAGACGTCGGAGAGAAACGTCGCGCGCTGACCAAGCAACTGCTCCGGTGCCATGTAGCTGAGCGTGCCGACGACATTGCCTGGTGCCGTGAGCGCGCGCGACTCCCCGAGATCTTTGGCGACGCCAAAGTCGAGCAGCTTCACGAAGTCTCCCCGCAGAGTCTCCATGCAGAAGATGTTCGCCGGCTTCACGTCTCGGTGAACGACGCCGTTCGAGTGGGCCGCGTCCAGCGCCTCCAGCAACTGCAAACCGATCCGCGCTGTGCGCTCCGCGTCGAGACGCCCTTTGCTCTTGACGATCGTGTTCAACGTGTTGCCGCGCAGCACCTCCATCACGACGAAGGGCGGGCTCTGCGCGTCTCCACGCCAGAAGTCGTGGATGCTGACGATGTTCGGGTGCGCGAGTCGGGCGAGGATCTGAATTTCACGCTGGAAACGAGCCAGATCGGGTGTGCCTTCGCCTTCTTGCGCAAACACTTTGATGGCCACGCTCCGATCGAGGTCTGTTTGCTTGGCCTCGAACACCACACCCATGCCGCCCCGCCCGAGCACACTGACGAGGACGTACTTGCCCCCGATCACATCGCCGACAGAAGGTAGACCCACGTTGTCATGCATATCACTGCCGAGATGTTGGACTGACTACAAAGTCGACCGCATCGTCGTAGCGAATGTAGTTTGCGACAGCAGCTTGGGCGACAATCCGGCCACGGGCCCGTGCTAGCTTCGGAGCTTCGTGAAACCACACTGCGTGCTTCCGTTCTTGTTGGCGGCCTTCGCAGCATGCGTGTCACCACGCCCGTCGCGTGAGCCCGCCGCGCGCGTCACGACCGGAACTCCTGCGGTGGATGCTGGCGCGCATGACGAGTCTTTCAAAGCGCAAACACCACGTGCGATCACCGCGGCGCGCGCGAAAGAACTCGACGACTTCATCGTCAACGCACTCGCACGACTCGACGTGCCCGGCGCCGTGGTGGCGGTGGTCGAGGGTGGGAAGGTGGTTTACGAAAAGGCGTTTGGCGTGCGCTCGCTCGGCCAGAAGGACGTAGTCACGCCGAAGACGCTCTTCATGATCGGTTCGATCACCAAACCCATGACCACGATGATGGAGGCCACTCTCGTCGACACCGGGAAGTTCGGCTGGGAGACGCCGGTGACGAGCCTGCTTGCCAGTTTTGCCTTGGGAGATGCAGACATCACGAAGAAGGTCACTCTCTGGCAGATGTCCTGTGCTTGCACGGGAATGCCACGACAAGACATGGAGGACATCTTCGAGTTCGCCCATGTCACACCAGAGCAGCGCATCGCCTCGATGAGAACGATGAAGCCCACCACAGCGTTCGGCGAGACCTTCCAATATTCGAACCTCATGGTCGCAGCCGGAGGTTACGCCGCCGCGCATGGGTTTGATCCCAAGCCATCACTGGGTGACGCTTATGACGCCGTGATGCAGAAGAAGGTCTTCGGGCCGATCGGCATGGAGTCGACCACACTGGACTTCAGCGTCGCCGAGGGCGCCGACCACGCGATGCCTCACGCACTTTCCATCGACGGCGTTGCTCGACAACTTCCGCTCATGGTCGAGCGCGACGTCCTACCCATTCGTCCTTCTGGTGGAGTCTGGTCGAACGTGCGCGACATGGAGCGCTACGCGATGACAGAAATATCGAAGGGCGTGGCGCCGAGTGGCGAGCGCGTCGTTTCGGAGGCCAACCTCGTCGAGCGGTGGAAGGAGCGCGTGCGCACGGGCACCGAGGGCAGTTATGGGCTGGGTATCAATGTCGCGACCGTTTTTGGCCTCCCAAGTTTGCGACACGACGGCGGCAGCTTTGGGTTCGGCGCGTCGCTGTTCATGCTGCCACAACAGAGGATCGCGATCATCGTCCTCACCAACATTCGCAACGGCGGAGGCTTCGAGCAGCTTCCGTTCAACGTCGTCGTGGAGCGCAAAGCAGTAGAAGAGATCTTCGACGGCGCCGAGGATGTCGCGATCTCGAAGATGGAGAGCTTCGCGAAGGCGAAGGGCGATGCGGTCACGAGCGCGTTGAACAACGTCGAGCCCGAACCGGATGCAGCGTGGGTGAAGCGACTCGTAGGCACGTACAGTCAGGCGAGTCTCGGGAAGGTCGAGATCAGCGCTGCGCCAAAGGGCGGCATGTTCGACGCAGGCGAGTGGAAGACTGCCTTCGGGCGAAGGAGAGACAGCGACGGTACGACCAAACTCGTCTTCTTTGATCCTCCGTTCGCGGGAACGGCACTGCTCGTGGGTGGCGGCGATCCCCCGACCATCACGATCCAAGACGACCGACTCACCTATGTCTTCGAGCGCGCGGTCAAGTGATCGACGTGTTCCAAACGCGCTCATGGCCGGGCTCTGTCATCGTCGACAAACAAGCTGCGCGCTGCGAAACGTCACACGGCGGCCTTGTTCCTGCAACCCGAGCGTGCTCAGGTCATGACTCGGAGGCTGCATGCGCGACCAACTTAGACGACGAGTGTTCGCGCTGACGTGCGCGACAGCGATCTGCGCCTGCAGCGCCAAAGAGAGCACGTTCGGCACCGGCGACGACGCGGGCACCGGAGGCGACGGGAGCAGCGATCCCGACGGGTCGAACGTGATCGTCGGAAAGGACTCAGGCAACGGCTCCTGCAACGTCACCAACATGAACGACGACATGGACAAGGACGGGTGGACGCCCGCGCAAGGAGACTGCAACGACTGCGACGCCAACGTGAATCCGGGTGCGATCGATGTGCTCCACTCGAGTGACGGCGGCGCGCCCGTGTGGGGTGACGAGGACTGCGACGGGACTCCAGGCGACTCGGCCCAATCGTGCGACTCGAGCCTCCTGCTCTCCAGTGTCGATCCCAAGGACGCAGCCAAGGCCATCGAGCTTTGCCGCACCGCCACGGACACCGATCGCAAGTACGGCGTGATCTCTGCGGCGT
>JAYVXK010000731.1:0-5045 GCA_043785265.1 Myxococcales bacterium
GCCTTTGGAAGGTTCCTCCTCTCAGGAGGAGCATTCCTGAGAACCCCCCATGCGCTGTCGAGATCACCTCTGGCAGTTTGCAACAGGATCAGTTTGTCGCTGATCTCATGTGTCGCGTAGGTAAGCAGATAGCGACCCGCGAGGCCGCTCACGACAACGAGAAGCATCATCGCGGTCAGAGTGATCCCAAGTGAGCTGTCGAACTTGTGACCGGTGTGAATGATCGCGAGCAAGGGACCGAGGATGCCCGCGTAGACATGGATCGCGAGCAAGGAGGGTAGCGAAACGCGTCGCGTGATGCGCTCACGCAAAAACGGAATGCGCTTTGCGACTGGGTAGGCGAGAGGCACGAGCATCAACGCTGCGCCCGCGATGCCAAACACCGCTCCCAGACCGCTGCCTGGAAAACGCGGCGAACGGTGAACGAGAAAGCCCAGCCAAGCAAACAGCAAGACGCACGCAACGCCCGTGACGACGACGCGCTCTCTCTCCTTCACGATCACGCTTCCACGACGACATCGCCCTTGGGCTTTGCCTGGCAAGCGAGAATGATGTTGTGGGCCTTGTCATTCGAGTCGAGCGCGTCCTGGATTGCCTGGTCGACCTCGCCAGAGGTCATCTTCACCTTGCAGATGCCGCAAGTGCCCACACGACAAGAAAACTCGATTCCGATTCCGAGCTCTTCGGACAACTCGAGGATGCTCTGCTTGGGTGGCGTGTCCCCAGTCTGGAGATCCATGTGGATCTTGGCAGACTTGTTGTTCTTCGAAAACGTGACCAACGGTCCAGTTGCAGGAGCAATGGGCCTCGCATCAGCTCCCGAGACTGGGACTGGCTTGGTTGCGCCGAACGCTTCGGTCTTTACCTGGTCTGGAGGGACACCCAGTTCGGCGAGAAGTACCTTTGCTGAATCCATCATCGTGGGTGGCCCGCACAGGTGGACCCTCCGAGAAGGAAGATTGGGTACAGTCTCTGTGAGCAGCTCCTTCGTGAGGCGTCCGCGCGGACCTTCCCATTTTGTCCCTTCTGGGCGAGACATCGTGACCGTGACGTGGAGCTTGGCATTGACGCGCTGGAGCGCCGCGAGTTCACTCCGAAAGATGAAGTCAGCTGGAGTGCGGCATGTGTAGATTAGGAAGATCTCTCCGGGCCATGCAACCTCGGTGAGATAGCGAGAGATGCTCAACATCGGCGTGATGCCCACGCCCCCAGCGATCAAAACGATGCTGTCTGCCTCTGTTCCAGCAAAAGTAAAGCGTCCGACTGGACCGCCCGTTTCGATCTCGTCGCCGACTGCGAGCAGGTCATTAATGTGGCGAGAAACCGCACCCCGCGGCTCACGCCGTATGGTCAGGTCCACGTAGTCGCGCTGCGTGGGGGAAGACGAGATCGAGTACGAACGGTTCATTCTCGCACCGCCAATCGAGAAGGCGACATTGAGAAATTGACCGGGCACAAACGTAAAAGGCAGACTGCTCTTCCCCGCAGGCCGCAGTCGAAACGTTTTGACGGTCGGCGTCTCTGTGATGATGCTTCCCACTTGGAGGTGACCTCGCCAGTTCGCGGCAAGAGGGCGCGTCGTCGCGGGCGAAACGGGCCGCGACGGTGCTCCGCCGGACGGCGCTGCTCGTGCGACAGGTGTGGTTGGAGCGACTGGTCCTCCAGGCGGTGCAGCCGACGCTCGAGACTCGGTCGCTTCAGATTTGGTGGGGTGTTTGACTGGGTGCTTCACCGGGTGCTTGATGGGGTGGGCACCAGGGTGCTTTCGCGCGGGTGGGCCTTCTTCGGATGGCGGGGCTGACGGCGGATCAAGCGGCTCTTCCTTTTTTCCTGAGGGTGGGTCATCAGGTGGACCTCCAGCTGGCGGAGCAGAGGGCGGATCACTAGGTGGGTCTCCTGGAGGCGTTCCTCCCGAAGTCGAAGGTGGGGCTCCCGTTGAAGGTGGCGGCGCTCCGGCGAGAGGCGGTGACGACCCTGGCGGGGGTCGTCCCGAGTCGGCTTCAAGACGCCCGAAGAGAGCGGCTGCGCGACGCATCTTGAAGAAGTACATCGCGATCATCACGAGCGCGAACGTGACGAGCAGCAACATCGTGAAGAGGTGAAAGGGTGTGACCCCCAGGAGCGTAAGTGGCTCTTCGCGAGGGATGGGCGTCGCGAGATTCATGTCTCGCTTGAACCATCCGAGTGCCAGGTTGCGCGGGGCACCACCTTCGGCGAGTACGCGCCGCGCTTCGATTCCCGCTTCGAGTTCGTCGAGACCTCCACGCATCGCGGCAACGGACTGCTGGATGGCTGTGTTGTCGCCAGCAGTTGTCGCGAGATTGAGTGACTCGGAGCCCTTTGCGAGCCGCGCCATGCCTTCGTTGATCTGCTGGGTAGCGAGCGCATCGATCTCAGCGCGCTTCTCGGGTGTGAGAGCAGGAAGAGTCATCAGCGATGGGTAGATCGGAGTCTTGGTCGTGCCCCCAGATCCGCAATCACCTCCGACGCAACCCGCTGAAGGCGAAGGCGGCATCATCCCCGCCATCATGTCTCCCATGCCGCCCATACCGCCGCCACCTGCTGCGCTCATCGCAGGTGCTGATGGCGCGCCGCCAGGGTGATGGTCTGCGTGTTCGTCGCCAAAACTTGGGAGCGGAAACAACGCGACGAGAAGAACTCCCAGTGCGAGAAGTGAGACTGCTCTCGTTTGAGGCTTCACATGTGCCCCATGCTGCCCGATGATCCTGCGTCGCCCATTCCCATCCCCATACCGGGCGGCATACTGGTAGGTCCCATCCCTGGAGGCATCTTGCTGGGGCCCATCCCGGGAGGCATTTTGCTTGGACCGCTCATTCCCATGGCACCCGATGAGGAAGGTGCGCCGCTTCCCATGTTCATGCCGGATGTGCTTGAAGCAGGCATGGTCGGTTGCATGGTGCCTGCCTGCGAAGCAACCGCTTTTCGCTGTGCGTCGGATAAGACGGCGACCGCTTGGCCCACCGTGCGAATGAAGTCCATCCGCTGTTGGCCGCCGAGACGCGCGAGCTCTCCGATCTTCGCGTCGATCTTCCCAAGGTCAGGGGCTTCTGAAGAGGACAGAACCCAAAGGTCTTGCTCCGCTTGATCCATCTTGCGCTGCGTGGTGGCGTACGCGACAGCCGCGTTCTCTTTGAGTCCGGAGAGCTTGATCTGCTGCTCACTCGTGAGGCCGATCGCACTCGCTTGATCGAGAAAAAAGCTGTCAGCACCTAGATGGTAGATGTGCGGCGCGCCCATCGCAGCAGGCAACCCACCCGCGCTGCTTGCCATGGGAGGTTGTCCCAGCATGCGTGCCATACCCGTCGGCGCGCTCATATTGGTAGGCGGACTTTCCGTGGCGTTCATGGCCATGGGAAGACTCGGCGCTGCGTCCTCCATTCCGACCATCTGATGGTCATGCGTTGCCTGAGCAAGCGAGGACTGGATGGCCTGAGCCTGCGCGGTTGGGTTGGACGTCGCGCCCGCGGTGTCGTCGGCGGTCTTCGAGCAACCAGTGAGGACCGCGACGGCGACAAGCACGCACCTCGTGAAGTTTGGAGCGACAGGGATGGACAAGATTTCTCTCCTTCGGCACATGGACGCGCATGCCAGGTCACCAGTACCTCAGCAAGGATCGAGCCCAAAACGAGTATCTATGGTTCCTTCCCATGCCGAAGGAGAGCGATCCGTGAACGAACAGACAAGACGCTAATGCCTCACTGTGTCATAGGGGTGCCGGGCGGGCCGACAGACGGCGGAACGTTTCAGTGCAACGATCATCGGCCGTTTTCCGGCGGCACCAGCATCGATGCCCGCGACGAAATGGAGGGTGATCGCGCCAGACCGCGCGCCTGAACCCGCAAGCGAACGCTTCAACGCGTCGACGACATCCGCCTCCACCACGTCGCCCGGTCGGCCGGCAAGGTTGACCTGCAGACCGCCTTCCACCTGTCGAACTTGCCATCCAGCAATGGGAAGACCATCGAACACGCGATGAAACACGAGTGGATGAACTTCCACCGGGCGACCATCAAGACCGACGAGCTGCAAGACGTCATCTGTGCGTCCCTCGATCTCCGCGACGAGTCGAAAGGGCCGACCGCACGGGCATCGCTCGGTAGAGAGTCTTACTCGATCAGTGAGCTCGTATCGAATGAGCGGCAACGTTCGACTCGAGAAGACCGTGACGAGTAGCTTGGCTCCAGTCTCGCCGTCTGGCACGGGACGATTCGCTTCGTCGACGACTTCCGGGATCAAAAGGTCTTCGAACAGATGCATGCCCATGTGGCGCTCACAATCTGCGGCTATCCCTCCTGACTCGGTTGCGGCGTACACGTTGAACGGCGCGACTCGAAAGGCGCGTTCGGCAAGCGCGCGCGCTTCGCCCGTCAACACTTCAGAAGAGCAATTGACGGCCCGCGGTGCGATGCGAAGACGACCCGCGAGTTGCTCCTGCGCGAGCACGCGGATCATCGACGCGTACGCTACGAGCACGCCGGGTCGCATCGCGTTGAGCGCTTCAACGATTTCGCGCAACGGTCGCCCTGCGTCGAAGCGTTCCGTGATCACAAAAGGGCTTTGCAGCGTGGCCGCGACGCGTGACGATTGATGCCACGGCGTCGTCGAACTCACTACGGCGATGGTCACGCGATGGGTCAGCCCCGCCTGGATGCCAGCCCATTCGTTGGCTCGCGCATACGAAGCAAGGATCGCTGCCCACTCGTGGACGTCGGATGCGATGACACTCTTTCTTCCTGAACTGCCGGACGTCGCCGAAACCCAGTACTTGCCTCGAAAGAGGTCGTTGTTTTTCAGAGAGGCAAGGTATTCATTCGCGTCAGTCAGACGCACCGCTCCGTTGGTAGCGATCTCGTCGAAGTTGTCCATCAACGTGGCTTTCGTGAGTACGGGAAGATCGCCGAGCGGTCTTCCCACGAGCCCGCGATGAAAGCGCTGGTAGAAAGTCGACCGCTCTTGCGCGAAGCGAAGAAGGATTTCGAGCTGCGTTCGCTGATGGTCGGCCAGCTCGGCTCGGGTCCATCTCT
>JAYVXK010000732.1:0-5037 GCA_043785265.1 Myxococcales bacterium
CTGCGTTCACTGCCAAAGTCACCAATCCCTGAACGAGTCGGATAGCGAGTCATCGTCATGAGGGGTCGTGCCAAAGCGCCCAGAACTGCAGGCGGAACACGCGTCCTACCCACCCAGTTTCCCGCAGTCAATGCACAAGGCTCAGATGAGCTAACCGGATGTTCAGTTACCGGGCTCGCCTTTGAGCTCGTCTTTGGTGCCCAAGAGAACTTGGTCAGGTGCGGTGACGCCTTGCTTGTCGCCCCCAGGAAATGCGGTCTTCAGGCGACCTTCCATCGTGGCGGCGAGATTGAATTGCTGCCACTCGCCCTTGGGCTTCCACGCTTGAAACGGATTCAAGTCGACCGTGTCATCCGTCTTGCGAATCGCGTAGGGAGTCGAGCGTGCGACGACTTTGAAGTCTTTGCCGGGGACGTCCGGCTGCTTGTCTTTGTGGAGCACGAGCGACGATGTGAACGGCATCGCGACTTCTTCGATGCGGAAGAAGCCCGCGAAGCTCGTGTCGAGCAACGCGTCGTCGCCCTTGAATTGCGCGTCGTCGATGACATCGACCATCTGCGGAAACTTGGCGCTCGCCATTCCGCCCTGCGTCATGATGTTCACGCGGAAGCTGCGGCCGAAATCGAGCACCACGTCTTTGCGCATCTCGATGCCATAACCATCGAGCAGCTTGTCGAGACCGTGCGCGCTGAGTGTCGCGTTCATGGTCGCGTCGCTCGCCTTGAGATTCACGAAGCTCGCGAACATCGCCAGGCTCTTGCCCTTCATCAAGAACTGGTCGATGCGACGCAGCTCCTTGTCAGTCAGGTCTTTGCCTGGCTGCGTGATGATGAGTCCGTCGAGCACGTCGTCGATCTCTGCATCTCCGCCTTTGAGGTCGACGTCCTGGAGTTTGTAAAACGAGAAGTTGCGCGTGATGATTTCTTGCATCGACGGCTTGCCCGCTTGCGCGGGAACGAGGTTCGTCTCGCTGAGCTTGATCTCGTCGTGGCCAGTCAACACGCCAATCTTGTGGTCGATCTTGTCGCCACGATCGCGAATTTCGCGGATCTTGTTGGTGATCCAAAACTCGAGACCCTGAGACTGATCGGGCGAGAGCGCCTTGATTGCGTCTTTTTCCGGACCGTACTTGAAGACGAGGCCCATGTAGCCTTGAGCGACTGCGCCCTTGTTGTCTTCTGTCTCGCTGAACTCTGGGAAAGGCTGCTCGACCAAACCGGCGTCTTTTGCGGCCTTTTTCTGATCGTCCTCTTTCGCCTCGATGATCGTGTACGAGAAAAAGTCCGGTGCGGCGTCTTGGTACTCTTGCAACAGGTCGCGCAAATCGCGGACGAACGCGTCGATCTTGGGCAAGCCCTTGGTGACGTAAGCGTCGACGTGCATGGGCGGTTGCTTGAGCGTCCGGAGCAACGCGCCGCTGCCCTTGCTCAACGTATAGCGCTCGCTCTGCGTGAGGTCCTTCTTCGCGTAGATGCCGAGCGCGCTGAGCGCGTTCACACCGACGAGAATCAAGGCGATGATCAGGACGAGAACGAGGCTCTCGGTCGCTGCCTTGGTCTTGCGTTCCATGGCCATTTTCAGATGTCTCCTAAGCTCAAGACCACTTCCGGCTCTCGAGAGAGCGGAAGGCTGCGACCAAGCTGATGACAGCGATCGACAGGAAATAAAGCACCGCGCGTGTATCGACGATGCCGCGCGCGAAGGGCAAAAAGCGAGTCTGGAAACTGACGAAGCCGATGACGTCTCCAGCGACGTTGTGCCAGTACTCCACGACGTACCCGATCGAGTACAGAATGAGCATCGTGAAGACGCTCACGAAGAACGCGATGATCTGACTCTCGGTGATGCTCGAATAAAGCAGACCGAGAGCGACACCCGACGCGCTCATCAGAAGCAACCCGAGATAGCCGGTCCACACCGGGCCCCAATCGAGCGCGCCCAAGTGCCACGGTTGCCAGAACATCGCGATCGGAAACACCATCGATGCGATCAGCAGAATGGTGCACATTCCGAGCGCGGCGAAGAACTTCCCGAGGATGACTTCGCTGTCGCGGACGGGCATCGTGATCAAAAGCTCGATCGTGCCCGAGCGCTTTTCTTCTGCGAGTGACCCCATCGTGACCAGCGGGGTCATGACGCAGATCGCGAACGGCATCACGTCGAACAGCGGCCCCATGGTGGCGCGATCGACCTGCCAAAAACCGCCATGATAAAAGAAGAAATACAGGCCGAGCAGCAGCATGCTCACCCCGACGACGACATACGCGACGAGCGAATCGAAGTAGGAGCGGAACTCGCGTTTTGCGATCGTGAAGATGTTGCGAACCGAATACATCGCGCCGAGCTCGGCGGGCCGTGGCGGTGCAGCGGGCTTGGGCGCCTTGGGGGCTTCCTCTTCTTCGTCTTCGTCTTCCTCTTCTTCGTCGTCAGACTCGTCTTCGTCTTCTTCTTCGTCCGACTTCTTTGATTCTTTCTTCGGAGGCTCTTTCTTGGACGATTTGGCTGCCACCTTGGGGGCTTCCTCTTCTTCGTCTTCGTCTTCCTCTTCAGACTCGTCTTCGTCGTCTTGCTCTTCGTCTTCTTCGCTCGACGTAGTGTCGCCGGAGGAAGGCGGAGCTTCGTCCTCGTCTTCGTCGTCAGACTCGTCTTCGTCGTCGTCTGTTTCTGCGGCGAGCTTCTTCTTGCGGAGCTCTTCGTCGCGAGCCTCGGCGGCTTTTTTGGTGGTTGCCATGGCTCAGTCCTTCTCCTCTTCGGCGGATTCTTCTTCCTCTTCGGAGTCTTCCGACTCCTCCGACTCCTCTTCCTCTTCGTCTTCTTCCTCGTAATCGTCGTCCTCGTCTTCGTCCTCAGAAGAGGCTCCGACGTGACGGTTTCGAGATTCGTCGCCGATGGTGAGGTTGCGGAATACGTCTTCGAGTGTTTGTGCGTCGCGATGCAGTTCGAGCAAGACCCAGCCCCGGCTCACGCAAAGCGCGTAGATCTCGGCTCGCAAGTCGTTCTTTTCGTCGGTCGCGAGAGCGTAAGAATGCACGCGCTCGTCGGTCGGCAGTTCTGCGAGATTGGCAACACCAGGCAGTTTGCGCAGGCCATCTTCCACCGCCTCTTTGCTTGGTGGAGCTCCCTGGCCTTTGTATTGAGCGCCTGCCGACTCTTGAATCGAGACGACAAAGCGGACCTTGCCGCTCTTGGCGCGAATCTCGTCGAGAGGACCGTCTGCGACGATGCGTCCTTTGCGAACGATGATGGCGCGAGCGCACGCGGCCTCGACCTCGGCCAAGTTGTGCGTCGACAACATGACTGTGCGGTCTTGCCCGATTTGCTTCAAATACTCGAGGAATTCGGCCTTTTCGTTCGGGTCGAGATCGCTCGTGGGCTCGTCCAAAATCAAGATCGGCGGATCATGAATCAGAGCCTGCGCGAGACCCACACGTTGTCGATAGCCGTGCGACAAATGCCGGATCTCTTTGCCAAGCACCTGCGCGAGGCCGCACACCTCGACGACATTTCTGGCGCTTTTGCGAAAGCTGTCGTGATCGATTTGGCGTAGGTCCGCTGCGAAGCGGAGATACTCCAGCACGCTCATGTCGAGGTACAGCGGCGCACGTTGAGGCAGGTACCCCATCGCTCGACGAACACTGAGCGGGTCATCGAAGACGTCAAATCCCTTCACGCGCGCAGTACCGCTCGAGGGAGCGATGAAGCACGTGAGGATGCGCATCGTCGTGGACTTGCCCGCGCCGTTGGGCCCGAGAAATCCGACGATCTCGCCTTTTTGGACGTCAAAACTGACTTTGTCGAGAGCTCGAAACGATCCGAAATTTTTGGTGAGATCGTTGACGTGAATCATGACGTCGGTGGACATCCGACCTCCGAAGGCCCATTCGGTCGACAACCTCGAACGAGCGATACACAAGAATTGAGGGACAAGGCCAGAGCCAAGAACGCCCTGGATTTACGGAGCGCGCATCCTAGCGACGGCGTTGCGACTGTCAACAAGGGGAACGGCATCTGCATGCGCGGCCCGCCCCATGACTCGCATGTTCAGGCGACTCATGATGAGCGGGCGCAGCGAGAACAGCCTCGATTGGGGCATATTCCCAGCTTGAGCTGCGAATCGACTTCTCCCACGCTCTTTGATGGGCGTAATCTCGCGGACGCCAAATTTCTGGCGCGTTACCTCAATTGCGGAGCTGCTCATGTCGATGTTGCGTAGAGGCGTACACGGAGAACCGGTTCGAATTCTTCAGGCGAAACTTGGCGTGGATGCCGACGGCATCTTTGGCGTGGGCACGGAGAAGGCGCTCATCGATTACCAAAAGGCGAACTCGCTGGATGCCGATGGCATCGCGGGACCCGATACATTCTCGCAAATGGGACTGCACGAACTGTTGCTCCTCAAGCGCGGCACCCGCGGCGCGACGGTGAAGAAGCTTCAGCAGGGGCTCGGGATCGCTGACGCCGATGGCAACTTCGGTCCTGCGACGGAGACCGCCGTACGAGCCTTTCAAGCTTCGAAGGGCTTGGACGAAGACGGCGAGGCGGGTCCCAAGACTCTCGCGCTGGTCGATGGCTTCGCCGAAGTGACGCAAGAGAAGGTCGACGCCTCGCTCGTCAAGCCCGACACGAAACCGGTCGACATGAGCGCAGTGGAAGCCGCTGCAACAGAGCCTCCGCCGCCAGCAGGCGTGCTCGCACACGTCGAAGAGAAGGTTGCCGAAGTCGGCAAGTCGATCTGGGCGACCATCAAAAAAATCTTCTGAGCGATTGAGCGATTTTAGGGAGGGCTAGGGACTCGCACCACCCCATCGACTGTGGTGACGTAAACCGCGTCATCCACGGCGATGGCATACGGTGAGGCGAGTCCCGTCGCGATGGCGATGGGAACGGCCGTCGCTGTTTGCGCGAGCGCGTAGACCGCGCCGTCTGCGGGGCTCGTCCAATAGAGGTGTGTCGCGTCGCGTGCGATGTGGCCAACGCTGGGTAGGTTTTGCGCGAGCACCTTGGGAAAGCTCCCCAAAGACAAGGTGAGCAACTCCG
>JAYVXK010000733.1:0-5033 GCA_043785265.1 Myxococcales bacterium
TGGGCAGAGAAGCTCTCTCCCATGCCTTGGATCTTCCCAGCGCCTTGCGGAACACTGATGGCCTGACTGCTGACTCCCGACTTGTCTCCGCCAACTGGAAGCGACTGAATGCTAGAGAGGTTTTCGGGGACTGGGAGCGAAGGAGGCACCTCCGCAACAGAGCTGGCGTTCGAGGTGGAGAGCGTCGCGGGTGTGGGCGCGTCGCTAGCAGTCGTTGCTGGCGCTTGCGTCGCAACCTGCGGGTTGGCGGCGGCGGCCTGCTCGTCGGCGCGTGCGGCGACCGGCGGGAGCACGGTCGCAACGAACGCAATGAGCGTAACAGCCGCGACAGGCACTCGAAGAACCGAGCGCATCATGAGCGCAGCCTCGCGTTCATAGGGTCACATCTGCGAACCAGATGCCCGATGCCAGCGGGCCGTTGCCCAAGTCGATGGTGTCAGACGAACGCCCAACAAGATACGCTTTCCCTTTTCCTACCAGTGCGTCAAATGCCTCGTCGTCGCCAGCACCGCCGTACGTCCAATATTTGATGAGTGTTCCCTTGGCATCAAGTACAGCGACCACAACGTCGCCGCCCTGGCTCGCCGTGGCAATGATCCCTCCACCGAAGTCGATCGTGTCCCACACCGTGTCGAAGTAGAAGATCGTGCCATCCTCCATCGTCAGCGCGAGCGCGCGAGACACCTTGCCTAGCGACTTGGGTCCCTTGGCGAATGACTGCGCCCAAACGACCTTCCCAGTCGCCTTGTCTAGTTTCACGATCGCGGTCGCGTAGGATCCGTTGGGGGCGGTAAGCTTGCCGAAGGCACCAAAATCGATGGTGTCAGCAAACGGAATCGTTAGCAGGTAGTTGGTAAGACTACTGTCACGATCGAAACGGCTCCCAAAGAACAGCTCGTCGTTCTGATTCCCTGCGCTGATCTTGGGGATCGTCGTCGCTGGAAACGCCGTTACCCACTTGGCCGTGATCACTTTGCTGTTAGTTGTATATTGCGCCACAAATACCCCGGGTCCCGAAGCCTGAAAAGCACCGACTTGGTTGATGTCAAAATCAAACGTGCCCTGCTCGATGCGACCCGAGACAGCAAATAAACTCGCGCTGCCGACGACACAATCGGCTGCTGCGAGCCCTGTGGTCACTGGCCGAATTCGGTTGTCCGAGTACACACTATTGCTACCGACCAGAAGTCCAATGCTTCCTGGGTTGATTGGGGTTCCGCAGTTCACGTTTATAGTCGGACACGCGCTCCATTTCGCCAAGAGCGAATCGTAGCTGTACACACCCGCGAAGTAGCGCGCGCGCGCACCGACGCCGTTGTTCGAGAACTGATCTGGAAAGCTATACTGGTAGATCGTGTTAATGTTGGTGCCGAGTGCGCGATCGGCGAGATGAGTACCATCGGTGAAGCTTTTTTTAACCGATCCACTGCTGATCCATGTGACGCCCTTCGGTATTGGCGTGGCTCCAAAGAGAGATGGTGCGTCCGTCTCAACAAAGTCAGTGCAGGCGCGAACGCCGTGTGGGACTGACATGCTCTTATCTGCAGGGTGCTGCACAGAACCGGCATCAGGTTTGCTCTGATCAGTCGACGTGTCCGCAGGTGAGTCGCCGATGAAAGCGTCCATAACGCTGGTGTCCGGCAAGGACGCGTCGAGCGGGTTGTTGGGCGAACCATCCCCGCCACAACCGAAGACGCTGAGCACTCCGACCAATGCCACCGGCGAGAGCCGGGTCGGATACTGACGGCGCGAGGCGGCGTGAGGCGGATTTATACAATTGGTACTCATTGTTGCTTCACCCAGTAGGCGGACTCCAGGAGAAGTTGGACTCGCTCCACACGCTTCAGAACGACCGCTGGAGACAAGTGGAAGATAACTTCGTACGCGCCACCGAAGGGACGCTCTGCAAGCTCAGAGCGAGCGATCGCCGTTACGAATGGTTTGCTCCAACCGTTCGCAAGCGGATCGAGCCACTCTTCTGCAGCAAGCGCCTTCGCACCTTCGATTTGTCCGACAGGCACAGGGAGACTGCGCCACTTCTGGTCAAAGTCGGTGGTCCACGCAGGTCCGGTATGAGTCAGATCGTACGAGACGAAAGGCTGGGAGTAGCAGGTCAACGGATCCGCGGCTTTTGAGCAATCCAGCACCCCAGTGCCGACGAGGTTGAACACTGCCTTGCCCCAGCGTTCGTTGTAGCGCTTGGTGAACGGCGCGGCAGCCACCGTTCCATCGACGCGTGCCCACGGATCAAGATTGAACTGAAGTCTGGCGAAGCTTGGTGGTGGATCATTTCCACAAATCGCGCCGAGATTCGCATCCGCTGGGAGAGTGACCCACGAGGAAGTCTTTGGGCAGAAGTAGGTCCACTTGTAAGCCGAGTCATCGATGACCCCGTTCGGCAACGAACCCGCTTGTGCGATTCCGAGCGGTCCGGGCAATGAGATGACTTCCGAATCAGCCAGGGTCGTTGCCGTTGGTCGGCGTACCGCATAGCCCTTGACGAATCGTTGCAGATTGCCAACGTAGTCGACGATCGCGTTGGGATAGACACCACCCGCCGTCGCTGAGGTTCCCGACGTGAGTCCAACCGCAGCGGGGGCGCTGAGATCGTATTGGTAGATTTGATCTGCCCAGGTTGCTGGGCTTGCGACGAAGGGCTCGTTGTCCTGGAGCGAGGAGAGATCAACCACAAACCTTGCCTCGATGGCACGTCGTGCGGCGACCGCGTACCGACGAGCGCTCTCCATGAGCGCGTTCGCCCGCCAGACATCGTAGTTGTGATAGCGCCGATACAGCGATGTGTTGGTGAGTTGAAACGTCGAGGCAATCACCAAGTCCATGTTGGCCTGCTCTTTTGCGAGCTTGGCACCCTCAATGACCTCGTTGCCCACCGCGACCGAGAGCGACAGCGTTCTCGCCGCGTCCGACGCACGGATGGCCTCGTTGGCCATGTCGTTCACCGATGTCGCAAAGGCCTCCACCTGCTTCGCCTGTTCGACCGGGATCCCTGCGATGAGGTCCTTGCATTTTTGCAACTGATCAAGGAGGGGACCAAAGCTGATTGATACCGTCGCAGACGCGAAGCCGCTACTCACTCCAATACCCTTCCCCATCGCGAGGACCATTGCGTCGGGTGAGCAATTGGAGACTTGTTGCTTGTCAAAGAGCGCCAACGCTTTCTGGGCAGTGTCGCGGTGCGCCTCCGCAGCGTTGTAGGCAGTAAAAACCTGCTCGAGTTGTTGTTGCATCACGGTGAAGCCAAAGTACTCGTTGATGAACACCTCCTGAAGCTTCCCACCCTCATAGGCATCAAAGGAAGCCACACCCGTGCTCAACGCGGTCACGACTTCTTCACCGAGCTTTCCCGTTCCGTCATATGCCTTGAATATCGCCTGAGTGGTGCACGCGAGCTGTCTCTGGGAGGGGTCTGGAGCTGTTTTGCACGTCACCCCTAAGGCGGCTTCGTGCTGTTTGTTGGAAGCGGCAAGGGTGTCAACGGCAAGAACGGTGAGGTTGCACTTCGGGTTGTCTTTTCCGCAGAGTGCCTTGTCGGCAGATTGAATGACCTGCTCGCTCTTTTGCGCCTGTGCCTGAATCGTCAGCGCGGTTTGCTGGTCCGCGAGCAGGGTCGTGAAGGCCACGGTCACCGCAGCGACCGCCGAGTCTGCAGCGCGCTGCGCATCATCGAGATACTGCGCTATGGCGGAACTGCTCATCGACCCGAGAAGGGTCGGGTCCGTGGGCGGTACCCAACGAATGGGGTACCCAAAGCCGTCGTATTTGGCTCGCGACGGATTCTCTTCTTCGACTTTGATGAGTCGGTCTGCGGAGGTGTTGAGCGCTCCACCGGCAGACATAAACGCATGGCGTGGGTCCCCAAAAGGTCCAGCGAGGTACGTGTATGATGGAGCCGTCTGACGCAGCGCGAATGTGCGTGCCTGCGGTCCGAAGTTGTTGAATACCCAACGTTTGAGGGGCCGTTTGAGCGTGGGAAGATCGGTAGGCGCGCTGGATGCTCCGCTCGTCACTGTGGTTACATTGTTGAGAGCCGTTACCAGAGTCGACCCTCCAAACGTAGTGGTATTTGGATCAAGGAAGACGGCGGGAGTGCTCCATCCGCCCAATTCCAACGGCAACTCCGCGGATACGATCGCCGTGGCCGGGTTGGCCCACGAGGTGTCGGAAGCAGGAGAGTAGAGGACGACTCCCGACTTTCCTACGATGGCCACGGGATTACCCTGAACGGAACCGTCCAACGATGCGGTCGGGTACTCCATGACGAAGCCGCTGTCGCCGATTGCCCCTGAGATCAGATCAAGTTCGGTGGTGTAGTTCCTGAACAGGCTATCGCGTTGGAACCCGTCATTTGGGTGAAGGTTGCGGCCTAGGAACAGCTCCTCGCGCACGGAACTCAGCGCGGGAACCACGCCGAGCAGCCGACGGTCCTCCAGCCCCGAGGCCTGGAACCCTTGATCGGCGGAGTCCGAGTGGGGGAACAGCGACTCGCGAAGATCATACGCGCCGCGATCGTTGTAGATGCCCTGTTGACGAATCGCTGAGATGCGGTTCACGAACTGGGCGTTCTTGTCGACGTGATAGTATTTTCCGGCGTCTGGCGCGAGCGTTCGAGTGATGACGCTTTCGGTGCCCAACACATCGGCCGCCCCAGCGGATTCCCCTGTTAGCAGCGAACCATCGTACTTCAGAAACCCGACCTGTTGCGCAAGCATCGTGACGAGTCGCGTGGCGTGAGCAAGCGAGATGCGAGACTTTGTCCAGAGGACGAAGTTGTTCGTGCCTAGACTCGGATTAGGCAGCGACTCTGCAGTGACGGTGCTGCAGATATTCGACGCGAAGGCGGTGCAATCGCTTGTCTCAACCCCAGCCTCGACAGCCCGATATAGCCGACTGGCGGAGGCATCGATATCAACAGTGATCTCACCCACCGTCGTCAATTGTTTCAGGTCAAGCGCGTCGTATTGGCGAGCGAGTCGAAACAAGTCCGTAATCTGCGGCTCCGACAGATCTTGTGA
>JAYVXK010000734.1:0-5032 GCA_043785265.1 Myxococcales bacterium
CGCAGAAGCGTCGTTGGGTCGGTCGCTTCACCTCGAAGTGCGGCCGAATACTCTCGATGCCCTCGCGCGCATCCGCGAAAAACGTGACGATTGGCCGACCGTCGCCGAGTACCTCGACAAGCTAGTGGCTGAATTTCCAGCGGAGCGCTCGCGCATGTTGCTCCGTCTCGCAGACGCATTCGTGCGCGCTCGCAGAGACGATCTGGCGCAGGCACGACTCGAAGAATCGCTCCATGATCCCGGGGCGCCGCCGCAAGCCTCAGAAGTGTTGGTCGCGCTCTACCGACGCACCGAGCAGTTCGTGCCGCTCGCGGATCTTCTCGCACGACAAGCAGAGGGCGAGGCCGACGCGACGCGACGATTGGTGCTCTTGCGCGAAGCCTCTGATCTCTATTTGTCGCGCTGCGATCTGCCGGCGCGCGCAGTGCCATTGCTCGAGCAGGCCGGACAACTCGCGCCCGAAGACCGCAACCTCAAGTTGCGACTCGCCGAAGCGTTGCGCGCGAGTGGACGCGAGGTCGAGGCGCGCGAACTCCTCAAGGCGATGCTCGACGCCTTCGCGGGACGCAGACCCAAAGAGCGCGCGGTCGTGCACTTTCACATGGCTCGTCTCGCGCTCGCGCAAGGGCAGCGGCAACAGGCGCTCGCGGAGCTCGAGGCCGCGACGAAAATCGATCCGTCGAACCCCGAGATTTTGCGCACGGTGGCGGAGCTTGCGCGGGACGATGGCGCCCTCGAAAAAGCGGAGCGTTCGTATCGGGCGCTCTTAGCCGTGGTGCGGCGCGAGACTGAGGTCACCGACGAGACGCCCATCGTTCGCGTCGAAGTGCTGGTGGAGCTGTCGGTGATCGCTTCGCGACAGAACGAGTCAGAGCGCGCACAAGAGATCCTGGAGAGTGCATTCGAGGCCGCGGCAAGCAGCGACGTTGAAGCGCGTCGACTGGAGGCAACGCTCCGCAAACAGAAGATGGCGACTCCGCTCGTGCGTGCGCTGGAGGCGAGACTCGCGCGCGCTGGCGAAGGCGAAAAGGCGGCCGAGGTATTGAGCGAACTCGCGCAAATCCTCGAGGAGCAGGTAGGCGATTCCAAGCGTGCAATGGATGCGGCGACACGTGCAGTGAGACAAGCGCCACTGTCGCCGATCGTCCATGAGCGCGCGTTGGCGCTCGCACGCAAACTCGGACTCGAACAGACCTATCTCGATGCGGTCACGAGCGAAGCTGAAAAGGCCGAGACAGCTGCGTCCGCGCGACTTTCGGGCGAGTTGTACATGCGCGCAGGAGTCGTCGCCGCTACGCGCGATCCACAGGCGGCGGCGGCTCATTATTTGCGCGCTGAGAAGTCTGGCGTGTTGGCGCGCGACGCGCTTCGTGCGCTTGATCGATTGTACGGGGAGATGGGCGACGTTGACGCGCAAGAGAAAGCGCTGGCGCGACTCGCTAGTCTCGAGCTGGAAGCGACCGTTCGCGATCCACGAAGCGCGGCTGACGTGCTCTATCGCCTGGCCTCGGTGCGTTTGCGCAAGTCGGACACCATCGACGAGGGTGCACAACTGCTCGAGTCGGCGCTCAACTTGATGCCAGACGTCGCGCGAGCGGAAGCGGCTCTCGCGCTGATTGCAACAGAGTACGAGCATCGTGCTGCGGTGATTTCGCTGATGGAGCGTGTGGGTCGTGAGCCTGGCCGCGAGGCGACCCTCCTGCGTGCGCTTCTCTTGCGGGTGCGTGGGGGACACGCGACGGCACAAGTCACACGTGAAGCAGCGGAGCTCGCGTTGCGACTCGGACAAACGGCGGAGGCTGACGAACTCCTCGATGCGTGCGAGACGGCCGCGGAAAACGACCCTGGCATCGCGCGGTGGGCAGCGCTGGAGCGCGCACGGTTGGCGGACGAGCGAGGCGACGCCACACTCGCCATGGAACTCACGTTGCGCGCCGCCGACTCGGCGACTGACGACGACGCACGCGCGCTGCGCATGGCAGTGGGCGAGCGAGCACAGTCTTTGGGAAACACGGACGTGTGGACGCGCGCGCTCGAACACGCCGTGGATGCGCACCCAGACGATGGACACGCATTGGCTGCTTTGTCGGAGGCTTATCGGGTCACGCGCCGTGCGGACAAGCTCGCTGCGCTTCTCACGCGGCGCATCGAAGCGGCAGAAAACCCCGACGAGAAGGCCAAGCTGCGTAGAGAGCGAGCCATGCTGGCGGCGCAAGATCTCGCAAAACCCGACGAAGCAATGAGCGAACTGAGAGCGCTGCTCGATGAGAATCCGCAAGACATCGAGGTGGGCACACTGCTCGTCACGTTGCTCGAATCGGCGAACGACAAGAGCGCATTGGTCGATGCACTGAATCGATTGCTCGAAGCGGCGAAGGATCGTCAAGACGGGCCGTCTGTCGCCCTCGGCGCGCTCAAGCTCGGACGATTGTACGCGACCGATGATCCGCAGGCAGCGAGGGACGCTTTCGTTCTCGGCCTCGACTGGGAGCCAAAGAACATGGAGCTTCTGCGCGCCATGCTCGCGGCGACGACCGAACCTGGTGATCGCGCAGATGTGATGGAGCGTCTCTTGGAGGTCGACTCTGGGCCGTCTGCCGAGCAGCTCGCGCTCGATCTTGCGGCTGCGCGCGCGGAGTCGTGGGACGACGCCGGCGCTGAACGTGCCTACGAAATGGGCATGCGCGCGCATCCAGGGAGCGCGATCCTCCGCGACAAACTGGTCAGTTTGTATCAAGAGCGCGGCGAGAGACGAAAGCTCGCCTCGCTCTACGAAGTCGTTTCTCGCGGCGCGGCGACTCCTGCCGATGCCGTTGCTTCGCTCGAGGCTGCTGCTGCAATTTGGCGCGACGAGCTTGGCGACCACGCGGGTGCGGCGCGCGCGCTTCGACAAGCGCTCAGCATTGCACCCGATGACATGCGTCTCTTCGGCGACCTGATGTCCGCTCTCGCGCTCGCGGGGGACGTCGACGCGGCGAGAGCAGACATCGCCGTGATGCTTGATTCGCTTCCTGAGGACCGGCACGACGTACGTGGCGCACTCTTGGCGCAACGCGCCTCGATGTCGGCGCAGCAGGGCGATTTCGATGCGGCGCTCGCAGACGCTGAGCTGGCCAATCACCTCGTTGAGGCGACGTATGGTCCGTTGCTCGTCAAGTTGCTCGAGAGCGCTGCAGATGGCGCAGACGAGCCGGCGGTCGCGCTGGCGTATCGCGTGAGACTCGCAGGAGCGCTGCTCGGAATTGATCGCGATGACGATGCGCGCGCGCAACTGTCTGCCGTGCTCGACGCAGACGACTCCCATCGGGCGGCGCTCGATCTCCTCGCAAACCTGGAAACGCGCGCTGAAAATTACGAAGCCGCCGCAGAAGCCTACCGTCGCATCGCGATCCTCGCAGAGCCGGACGAAATCGGTTTGGTGGTCCAGCACCTCGTCGCAGCCGCAGAAAAGGCTGGAAACATGGCGCTCGCGCGTGGCGGTCTGGAACGCGCGCATGAACTCGATCCTTCGAATCCAGAGATCACGAGCACGCTCCGATCGATCTACGAAGCCACTGGGGCATTCGACTTGCTCGCAGAGATGACCGTCCAAGAGGCGAACGAAGCGACGACTGACGGGGAGCGATTCGATGCGCTCGTTCGTGCTGGCGCTCTGTATCTCGGCAAAGCCAGCAATGGTGAGCGCGCGCTCGAGTTGCTCACGGCCGCCAATCGCCTCAAGCCCTCGGACATGGAGTGCGCAGTGCTCGTGGTGGACGCACTCATCGTGGTCGGTCGCATCGACGAAGCCGCGCAGACCACGCAGACTGCCCTCGCGGCCCAAAAAGGCCGGCGCTCAAAAGAGGCGGGTGCTCTTTATCATCGGCTCGCGCGCATCGAGCGTCATCGCAACAGTGGCCAAGGTGAGTTGGCCATGCTCACGGCGGCGATGGAGATGGACCAGCAAAACGGCATCGTCGCGAGCGAACTTGGTGTCGTGGCGATGCAAGCAGGCAACTTGGAACTCGCGCAAAAGGCGCTGCGAATCGTGACGATGACCAAGTCGGCGACGAGCATGCCCCGCGCGGAGGCCTACGCTCACTTGGGTGACATCGCGATTCGTCAAGGCGATCCCAAGCGTGCGCTGATGCTCCTCAAACGCGCGGTGACGGAGGATCCACATCAAGAGCGGGCGCACGAGCTGTTGCAGCAGCTCAAGGCAGAGTGATAGGCACTTCTGTCTGCCCATGTATTTTCAAGACATCATCCTCACGCTCCAGTCTTTCTGGGCCAAGCGCGGTTGCCTCATCGTTCAGCCGTACAACTCGGAGGTCGGGGCAGGCACCTACAACCCGGCCACGTTCCTCCGCGCGATCGGGCCCGAGCCGTGGAATGTCGCGTTCGTCGAACCTTCGCGGCGACCCACCGATGGTCGCTATGGAGACAACCCGAATCGGCTGCAGCAGTTTCATCAGTTTCAGGTGATCCTCAAACCGGCGCCGCTCGACATTCAAGATCTCTACCTCGAGTCGCTACGAGCGATCGGTACAGTGGCCGAAGATCATGACGTGCGTTTCGTCGAAGACGATTGGGAGTCGCCGACACTCGGCGCGTGGGGACTCGGTTGGCAGGTGTGGCTGGACGGCCTAGAAATCAGCCAGTTTACGTACTTTCAGCAGGTGGGCAGTCTCGAGTGCAAACCAGTATCGGGTGAGCTCACGTATGGGCTCGAGCGCATCTCCATGTACCTGCAGAACGCAGACACGATCTACGACGTCATGTGGGCCAAGGGCGTCACGTACGGCGAGATCGCGAAGCGCGCGGAGTGGGAGTGGAGCAGTTACAACTTCGAGCAAGCAGACGTCAAAGCGCACTTTCTTGCGTTCGATCACTGCGAAGCCGAAGCCAAGCGCCTGCTCGCACTCTCTGACGATCCGATGAAAAAATTGGTGCTTCCTGCTTATGACTTCGTGGTGAAGGCCGCGCATCAGTTCAATGTGCTCGACGCACGTGGCGCGATCGGCACCACCGAGCGAGCGCGCTTCATCGGACG
>JAYVXK010000735.1:0-5025 GCA_043785265.1 Myxococcales bacterium
TTGCTCGAAGCGCTTGCGGAGCGACGGGTCCGCAACGAGCTGGGGAAGCATCAGCTTGAGCGCGCGCTCTTTGGCAGTCGAGATTTGTTCGACGACATACACGGCACCCATTCCCCCGGCGCTGAGCTGCCGAAGCACTCGGTAGTCCCCCGCGAAGATCGATCCCTCCTGCAAGCCCACGGCGAACGACATGTTCAGCTCCTCAATGCGCAGGCGCGCAGGCGAAACGACTTGAACGGGCGAGGTATACCACGCGTGGAGTGGTCTCTACTTCGCGAACGGCCTGTAGAGAGCGATACGGGCGATCAACCGTGTCGGACGAGGTCGTCCAGGATCGCGTCGGACTGCTTTTTTGCCCATGTCGCGAAGTCTTTCATGTAGTCGGCGACCTGACGAAAGCGATGCACCACGCTCTCGCGATCACCCATGGCCACGGCACGCGCGAAGTGCGCGGCCTCTTGTTCGAACACATGCGAGAGCTGCGCGGCTTGGGGATTGGCGGTGAGGATGTCGGCGTAGAGTTCGGCACGCTGGGAGAACATCCGACCGATCATCGCGAGCTCGGTTCGGTAGATGGGACTCGCGAACTGGAGACTCCGTCCCAAGTCCGCCTTCAAGCGCTCGAGCACAGAACCCAGCACCATGGTCTTCTCGTGCACGAGCACCTGAATGAGAGCCATCTGCGCGTCGTGTTCCTCTGCGGTCGCTTCCAGTGTCTCGGCGCCAAAGCTCTCATAGAGCGTCTTGACGCGCGCGAAAGCGACGTCACCGCGGCCGCGACACAGCACGACCTTCTGGCGATCGAAGTCGACACCGTGCGGTCCGAACATGGGATGCGTGCCGACGACGTCGACGCCCTGAGGCGCCATCTCCAACATCGCCTCGAGCGGAGCGCGCTTGATCGAAGTGATGTCCATCAGGCAGGCGCCAGCTCTCACGTGCGGCGCGATCTCTTTCACGACGTCGACGGTGACGTCGATCGGAACCGCGACAATCACGACGTCGTTGCGAGCGGCGATCTCACGCGCAGGCGAACCCTCATCGAGTCCCATCGCCTCGACCGCGAAACCTCCGGTCCCAAAGACGCGCGCCAAGAACGCCCCCATCCCTCGAGTGCCGCCGATGATGCCGATGGAGAAGTGCTCGGAGCGCGCCTGCAACAAGCGCCTTTGCTCGAGACGTGAAGCGGCAAACAGGCGAAAAAAAACGTCGCGGACCAAGTCATCGGCGACCCCAGCTTCTTTGGCGTGCCCCAGGAGGTCATCGAGGTGCGCCCCTTCACGCTCTCGATCGAACGACGGGAGATTCTTGTTTGCCTTCACGCGCGCCACTTCGCCGATCAGCCGCATCCTCGTCGCAAGGAGACCCACGAGTTCGCGATCCGTCTTGGCGAGCTCATCGCGCACAGCCGCGAGCTCTGGAGCAGCAAGGCTGGGCGGTGAGGATGACATTGCGCCGCCACTCTACGCGACGGCGACCGACGTGTCGTCACGATCAGGGAGCGTGGGCGACACCGGCGGAGCGGCGACGACGGCGGGGGGAAATCGACTCTCGGACTGCCTGATGATTCCCCCAGCGGTGACTAGGGGGTAAACATGCTCATGTTCAAGTTCGTCGGTCCGGCATTGGGTTGCGCTTTTGCGCTTGCAGCGTGCAGCAGCGACAGCTTCACTTCGGTAGTGGACGCGAGTGCTGACGCCACTGCTGACGCAAGCAAGTCTGACGCGGCCGTAAAAGACGCCGCGTTGGCTGCGTTCGACGATGCGGGTCTGCCGTGTCCACGTGTCACCATCACCCATCCGAGCGACAATCAAACTCGGGCGGTCGACTCGTCCGTGCCGTTCAGCGGCGACGCGCGCGATGCAAAGTGCCAACCGATCATCGATGGCAACCTGGTCTGGACCGAAAGCCCCGGCGGACAAATCGGAACGGGAGGCGCGTTCGTCCACACGTTTACGACGACAGGCACTCGTACGATTACGTTGTCGGCGACGGACTCGGCCTCCGACGTCTACAAGGCAACGATCACTCTCAACGTCAACTAGCCATCAATTCGGGGGTGGCTTGGCGCAGTGCCCATTGAGACACAAGAAGCCTTGTGGAGCGCCGCAACAGTCGCCTGCAAAGCTCGCTCGTCGCACGAAGTCTGGCGACTGGTTGAGTTTATCACCGGCTGGGCTGGGCATCTGGCGCGCGCATGTCTGCCCACATCAAGCCGTGGTTTTTTGGGCCGAACGCAGCGCTGCGCGATTTCGATCAGTTTTTTTTTCATGGTGCCGCTGGTCGTGTTTTACCGAATCGGTCCGCAATCCCGTACACTCTGTTCATGAACAGCACGGATACCTGCGGAACTTGCGGCGGCGATCGCACGATCGCGAACTCGTTCGGCAGCATCACGACGTGCCCTAGCTGCCGCGGCTCGGGTCGACGTGCAGAAGACACTGGCTTTCGCGACGTGACCAAGACCAAGGCGTCGCATCACACCGGATCGAACAAGGCGGCAGTCGCGCAGAAGCAGCAGTGGCCTTCCACCTTCGAGGGTGCGCAGTTGGCGACGGAGGTCAAAGACTCCGCCCGGCTGACTTCGGACGCGAAGGCAAAGCTCACCCGCGAGATCATCGAACACGAGACTTCTCACGGTGCGTGTACACAGACCTTTCTCAAGCGAGTGCGGAAGCAGGTTCGAGTCGTCGCCCACTAGCAGCCTGATGAACCGAGGCGTTTTGGCAGTGTGACGGATTTTGGCTGGGCGCGAGGGCGCTTAGCTGCGATTCAACTACCGGAAGTTCCTGCTGGCCTCGCGATGCGAGCGCACTGAGAGAGTTGCCGCCACAGGCGGATTCCGATCGCGTCTCTACGCGGCAACGGATGCTTTTACACGAACGACGGGAGTCCTCATGCTTCGAAGAGTGGTTGCGAACCTTGCCTGGATCGCCTTGGTGGCATTGACTCCAAGCGCGGCAGGGGCCGTTGAACTGAGCTTCAAGCTGGAGCCTGGAGTGGCCGCGGCAGTCTCCGCTCCACAAGCGCAACTCTACGGAGTGGGTGGTGGGCAGTCGGCCAAAGCGCTCTTTGGCGTGACCTCGTATCTCGACGTTGGCCCGAGCGCATCGTTTGTGATCGTCCCTGTCACGGGGTCTCCCGCGGAGGCTGGAGATGTCGGAGGGATCTGGGGCTTCGGTGGTGGTCTGCGTCTCAAGCGACCGCACGACACCGTGAAATTCTATGGAATCTCCCCGTGGATCGACGCAGACATGCTCTTCATCCGAACGGGCACGCTCAACCGTTCTGGGTTCGATGCCGCGATTGGTTTGTCCGTTCCCGTCGGCGAGTCGCGCAACTTTTGGATCGGTCCGTTCATCCGTTACCTCCAGGTCATCGAGCCCAATCACGAAGGTTTCGATAGCCGCGATGCGCGGATGCTGACGCTGGGTCTCAGCTTCGAAATTGGACCTGGTGTCCAACAGCACAAGAGCGCACCAGTGGAAGTTCCGATCCCTGCTCAGGAGCGCATCGTCCAAAAAGAAGTCCTCTGCCCAGACCGCGACCGAGACGGATTCCCGGACACCGTCGACCACTGCCCCGACGTGGCTGGGATGATCGACAACTGGGGTTGCCCCAAGTACCAGAAGATCGTCGTTCGAGATGACAAGCTCGAACTCAAAGAGAAGATCCAGTTTGCATCCGACCTCGCCACTCTGGACGACGTCTCCTTCCCAGTGCTCGACGAAGTCGTTCAGGCGCTGAAGGACTACGAAGGCTTTCGCGTTCAGATCGAAGGGCACACCTCGTCAGAGGGCTCGGACGATCACAACCAGGTGCTCTCCGACAGTCGCGCGGCCGCGGTGCTCGACTACATCTGGGCGCACGGCGTCTCGAAGGAGCGACTCAGTTCGAAGGGCTTCGGCTCGACGGTGCCCATCGACACCAACACCACCGCCGCCGGGCGCGAGAACAATCGGCGCGTGGAATTCGTGATCAGTTTCATCACCCCATTGAATGCAAAGAGTGCCCAATGATTAATCCAAAAGCGACGATCGCGCTATTTTTGTGCCTCTCCGCGTGCGGACGTCACCTGGTCGAGTTCCCGTTCGATGGTTCCGCCGGTGACGGCGCTTCTTCTGCCGATGGGTCAACCGACGCGAGCAGCGATGCCTTCGCAGAGAGCAGCACGGACGCCCAGTTTGGCGACGCGGCTGGAGCGCCGGTGGTGGTCTCGACGGTTCCGGCGATGGGCGCGAACAACGTCTCGATCAACAAGAAGCCCACCGCGACCTTCGACCAGGCGATGGACCCCACCACAGTCATCCCAGCCAACTTTTCTCTGATGCAGGGCGCGACGCTGGTCACGTGCACGGTGAAGCTCGACGCGCTGACCAACACGGTGACGTTCACCCCAGTCAATCCACTCGGACTGAGCCTCCCGTACACGGCGGTGATCACGACCGGCACCAAGTCCGCCGGTGGCATCCCGATGGCAGCAAACTACAGCTGGAATTTCACGACTGGGCCTTGCAGCCAAGCGAGTGTCGTTCTTGGCGGAGCATCGAACTTTGCGGTTTTGGGAGGTGCCACAGTCACCAACACGGGTCCGACTCTGGTCACTGGAGATCTGGGAGTGAGCCCAGGCAGCGCTGTGACGGGCTTTCCCCCTGGGGTGCTGATCGGGACGCAACACGCCGCCGACTCGACTTCTGCTACGGGCATGGCAGACCTCACGACCGCCTACAACGAAGCTGCGGCGCGCGTGGTGTGCCCAGTCACGGTGGCTGGAAACATCGGCGGGCAGACGCTGAACCCAGGCCTGTACAAGTCGACCTCGTCGCTCGCGATCTCAGCTGGAGATCTCACGCTCGATGCGCAGGGCGACAGTGATGGAGTCTTCATCTTCCAGATTGCGTCCACCTTGACGACCACCGCAGGACGAAAGGTCATCCTGACCAATGGTGCGAAGTCGGGGAACGTCTACTGGCAGGTCGGCACCTTCGCGACTCTTGGCGCCAATGGCGATTTTCAAGGGACGGT
>JAYVXK010000736.1:0-15441 GCA_043785265.1 Myxococcales bacterium
GCAGCCCATTCGGGCGACGGGAAGAGATGCGACATGTTGTTGGCGAGGACTTTAGGCGCTGGACGCACGCGCACGCAAACGCCAAGATGCGCACCGAAATGTCCAAGACACGCGCGCACGACGACAGGCATCGCGCTGCGGCCGCGAGTCCGAACCAAATGATGCGCACGGAGACCCAGGGCGCAGCCGTTCTCGATTTCGTAGCGTTTGCCGCGCGACCGATGCCGCTGGTGACGTTGCTGGACGAAGCCCCACGCCGGATCGCCATCATCATCGGCGCAGAAGTCTGCTCGGTCTACTTGATGGAGGGCGAAGGCGAGCTGGTGATGCGCGGCAACGTGGGCTTTGCTCACAGCGCGATTGGGCAAGTCCGACTCGCCGTGGGTCAAGGCATCACGGGCGAGGCGGTGGAGTACATGCGGCCCATCACAGCCGAGTTTGCAAAAACGCATGCAACGTACAAGCATTTTGCGGACCTCGGTGAAGAGCGTTTTCCGGTCTTTCTCGCGGTGCCGATCCGTGGTCGTTCAGGACCGCTCGGCGCAGTCGTCGTGCAACGATCGTCGCGACCGTTCGGGCCGCACGAGGTCGATGTGCTCATGCTGCTCGGTGCTCTGATCGCCGCGGGCATTCGCACGGCGGAGCTGATCGATGCGCAAAGGGACAAAATCCCATTCAGACGCGCGGGAGGCGGCACTCGCAAAGTGACTTTGCCGGGTCGACCGCTCGTTCCGGGCAGGACTCTCGGGGCGATCGCGGCGCTACGTCGACCTGCGCAGCGGGACCGCGCCGCGCACGCGCCACACGCTGGCAAGCCCACCCGCGCTCAACTCGTCCTCGATTTGCGCATGCTCAAAGGCGCGTTCGACGTTGCCGAGAAGGCCATTTTCGCCCTCGGCGAACGCGCGCGACAACTCGACCTGCAAGCCGCCTTCTTGGGGACGTACATCGAGATCCTCGGTGACGCCCGTTTTCGTGAACGCGCCGCCGAACTGGTGGAGAGCGGGATTGGCATCGCGCAAGCGCTTGGCCAAGTTGCGCGTGAAGTCACACGCACGGCAGCCACGATCACTCGCGATCCGTTTTTGGAAGAGCGGGCCCGTGACATCGAAGATCTCTGCGACGCGCTCACCATGTTGGCAGCAACAGACAAGCGCGCGGAGCTGCCTCAAAAGGCCGTGCTCGTTGGAGATGGCTTGAGCGTTTTTGATTTGCTCGTGTCCGCGAAAGCAAACCCCGTTGGCGTGGCGCTCTCGGAGCGCGCTGCGAGTCCACGCACACGTGTGCTGGTGGAGTTGATGGGCGTGCCCGCAATCGTCGACGTTCAAGGGCTATTTCGTTGGGCGGCAGATGGTGATCTCGCGCTGATCGATGCAGACCATGGTCTGTGTGTCATCAATCCGTCGAAGTCGGAAATTGCCGCCCTGCGAGCGTGGCGGCGCGGCGACGAACGTGCGCGCGGCGAAGAAGAATGATCCGCGCTACGATGTCATCCAAGCGAGCGCCGCGACGGCGTGTCTCTCGGAGATGCATTCGACTGTGACCGTCCCCGCCGAAGAGCAGCCCGCGCCCGCCTTGACCGACACCGTCGATGATGGTGATCGCCCCAGCATCACCGAGGTGAACGGCACGATCGCTCGTTTCGAAATGGCCTACAGCCCAGACAAAGACGACGAACGGCTCACGTTTGGTCCGCCGCTCTGGAGCAAAATCCCGTCCTACGTTTTTGGCGTGCTTTGCGTCGCGCTCGTGTGTGTCGTGGTTTCGGCCTATTTCGGGTCGAGCAACTCGCGCTTGTATGTTTGGATCATCGAGGGGGACAAGGGTCGGCCGATTCCGTCGGCGGCGCTCGCGTTCATCGTTTTCGTGAGCGGGCTGGCCACGGTGGTTCGTGCCCACATGCGTGGAGTTGTCGTCACCAAAGACGGTATCGAGGCGCGCTACCTTTTGCCTATGGGTGTGCCGCGCGTGAAGCGTTGGCAGTGGGCGCAAGTTCATCGCATGGTCATGGACGACCGTGGGATCATGCTCGAGCTGTGGGACTCGACCTACGAACGCCTACCCGACGTGGCCGAGCGCTCACGACTCTCGAGTGTGTTGGCTCATGCAGCGAGCAAGCACGGCATCGTGATGACCCAGCTCGACTAAAAGAGCCGCGCTCACGCTGCTCGCTCCGCTCGATTTGGATCTGTATGATCGCGCGCATGCAACGCAAGCGCGGGCTCGACCAGGAGCTCATCGCGGGTGCACGTGCTCACTATGAAGACCCCGCGTACTACACGCACAGCTACTCGCAGCGCATCGACGACACGCAAATGTACGTCGATTTGGCCCTGAAATCAGGGGGCCCCGTGCTCGAATATGGAATTGGCAACGGGCGCATTGCCTTGCCCATCGCTCGGCATGGCATCGCGGTCACTGGCATCGATCACTCCCGACCGATGCTCGCCGACTTGAAGAGGCGCCTCGCGAGTGAACCCAAAGAGGTTCGCTCGCGGGTGAAGGCAGTGGCCGGCGACATGCGGCGCACCCGTTTGCGCAAGCGCTTTCCGCTCGTCATTTGCACGTTCAACACGGCCCTGCACTTGTACGAACGAACAGACGTGGAGGCCTTCTTGGCTTGCGTCCGGTCGCACCTCGGTTCACGCGGCATGTTCGTTACGGACATGAGTGTGCCCTTGCCGCTCGATCTCGCGCGAGACCCGAGCAAGGCCCACCGCACTCCGCGCTTCAGACACCCCAGCGTGGGAGTCGTGAGCTACGAGGAGCGCTTCGACTACGATCGCGCACGGCAGATTCTTTTTGTTTCGATGAGTTTTACCCCTATTAGTGAGCCAGATCGTGCGTTCATGACTCCGCTCGCGCATCGGCAATTTTTCCCGCGAGAATGGGAGGCGTTGCTTCACTACAACGGCTTCGACGTCGTCGACGTGTTTGGCGACTTTCATCGCGGGCCCCTCGATCGCAACAGCGACGTGATGGTGTGGCATGCGCGGGTGCGGCGGTGACCGAGATCGCGGCGCGACTCGCCGTCGTACACGCTCGAATTGAAGCGGCAGCCATCGCGTGTGGAAGAGACCCCAAGACCATCACACTGGTGGCCGTGTCCAAGACCAAGAGCGCCGATGACGTGCGTGAGGCATACGCCGCGGGGCAGCGCGCTTTCGGCGAGAACTACGCGCAAGAGCTCGCGGACAAAGCAATCGAACTCGCTGATCTGCTCGATCTGAGATGGCACTTCATCGGACACTTGCAGTCCAACAAGGCCAAAATTGTGGCGAAGCACGCGCACGTCGTTCATGCCATCGACAGCGAGTCGCTGGCCAAAGAACTCGCACGCAGAATCAGCGGCGAGCGCGGCCGTGTCGATGCACTAGCGGAAGTGAAACTCAGTCACGAGGCGACCAAGCACGGTGCACGGCCCGAGGACCTCGAGAGTGTGCTCGCATCGATCGAGAGAGAACCCGCGCTGCGTTTGCGTGGCTTGATGACCATGCCGCCGCCTGACGATCTCGATCTCGCGCGCGCCGCGTTCTCCACGCTTGCATCTCTGCGCGGACTGCTCGGTGCTGCGCGCCTGCCAGAGCTGTCGATGGGTATGACCGCCGATCTCGAAGTGGCGATCTCGTGTGGTGCGACCATGGTGCGTGTCGGCAGTGCCATCTTCGGAAGTCGCTAAAATCGGCTCTTTTGTCGCTGAAAGAGACGGCGCCAAAAAGTTTGGTGCTTGGGCTCAGGCTCGGCAAGGAGTGCCGTGCGTATGCTCGCGTCGTTTGGAAAGAGAGTCTTGGCGCGCTCGTGAAGCGCTCTCGCCTCGTCTTCTCTGCCGCTCGCGGAGAGTGCTTCAATCGTCGCGACCGCCACACGCGGGCTCTCACCTTCGAGCGCACGGGCGCGCAAAGCATGAGCGAGCGCTTCCTCTCCGTGACCTCGCCGCGCATGCACGCGAGCGAGCTCTGCGTGAATCGGCGAAGCCCCTGGCGAGGCGAGCAACCCTAGCCGCAAGTCTTCACGCGCCACGTCGAGACGACCGCGACGACGCTCCGCCGTCCCCGCAGCAAGATAGGCGGTCCATGTTCCGTGCGCCGCGGCCAGTCGCCGAGCGCGAATCGCAATCGCCTCGAGCGCGTCTGTCGGAGCTTGGTCCGCCGCGCGAACCGTCGCGTCCACTTCCATCGCGGCTGATGGGTTCGAGAGCGCGAGGCGGCCTCTTTGAGCCTCAGCGGCGGCGAGCGTGTCGCGCGAGTTGATCTCCAGATGGACCAGTCGATCAGTGGCGGCACGCACATCGCCCATTTGTGCGAGGGCACGCGCGAGAGCCAACTGCGCCCACGGCTCTTCGGGGAAAATCTCCAGGATCGAGCGCGCGAGTTTGGCGATGCGTGACGCCCGCGCCACTCCTTCTGGTTCGCCAAGCACTGCCAACTCGAGCGCCTGACGCAGCATGTCTGGCGGCGGTTGAGGCTTGTTCGTCTTGGTTTGATCGAGCGCATGATCCACCAGCGCTTGCATCACGAGCGTGTCGCTCTTGCTCACGGCGAGTCGCGCGAGGTTCGTGAACGCCGGCATGTGCAAAGGTGATTGTGCGAGGACCGCACGCCACTCCGATTCGGCCGACACGAGATCGCCACGCGACGCGAGCACCAGACCGCGCTCCGTCTTGAGTAGCGCGTCTGGGCCGATGACTTCGATGCCGCGCGCTGTCGCTTCGAGAGCGCCATCGAGATTGCCCTGCGCGCGTCGCGCCTCCGACAGAAGCACAAACAGTCTTGATTTATGCGGTTCCAAGCCAAGCGCGGACGACGTGAGGACTTCGGCTCGCGCAGCATCTCCGGTGCGAATGTGAAGCGCCGCGCACGCTTCGAGGAGTTCGACCTGAGCGGGCGCATCTCCAGACGCCCGCAACAAGCCGCGGATCACAGAGTCGATGACACGACGATCTGCGGTGGGCGACATCGCCGTCTCGAGCGCGAGAGCGGCCAGCCGACCTGACGGGTATCGCGCATCCGGCGCGTCTTCGACCGCGCGACCCAAGTGCAGCAGTGCCGCCAAACGATCGTGCGGTCCACCGCGCAACGGGTCATGCAACGCACACCGCTCAGCCAGCAGCACGCTCTGCATTGCGTCCCACGGGAGATCGCCGATCTCGTGGAGGCTGCCGAGTTCGCCTTTGAGCGGAGCCCAAGCATCTTCGATCGCAGAGAGGATGGTCCTGCCCGCTGACGCTCCATCGACATGCGCGTCACCGCGGCCGACCAAGTGCCCAGTTTTAGCCTCGAACGCGATAATCTCGAGGAGGCCTTTGCCTTCTCCTGGTGGTTCGAACTGACCAGTCACGATGATGTCGACGTCTTCGGGCGCGTGTCCCTGCGCCGCGAGATCGCGCCAAGCGTTTGGTGGAATGAAGGCCTCGACGGGTAAGGGCTTGCCGCCCTCTTCGGTTGGCTTGGTGTGCAACTGCGCCAGAGCCACACCACGACCTTCGACCTTGGCGAAGCCGTGCACGAGCGCGGCGAGTCCAATCCCGAGCCCGCGACCCGATTCGGGCACGCCGATCGGAACGATCACAGCCCGCGCGTTCGGCTTGAGCACTATCGAGAGCCCATCTGGGGATTGAATCGAACGCGGACGAGCACGTGGCCTTGGCTGACCTCTGGCACTGGGAATTGCAGTTTGTTCATGACGCTCGCTGCGCACTGCAAGAGATCTTGATCGCCGCCAAAAGGATCAACATTGACATTGTCGACGTGACCGCGAGCGTCCAGCGTGAGATCGAAGTGCGCCCACGCGTCCAAACCATGACCGTCTCGACGCGCGGCATCTAGGCACTGATGCAACTCGGGACGAAGCTGCTCGACCGCAACATAAGCAGCTGCCGTGTACGTATCGACGGTCGTTACCCGACCACTCATGCCTCCGCGTGCCGCAAACACCACCGGCAGCACAATTGTATCGGAGCCATCGTGCGGGGGCGCAAAACGCAGCGCCCGCACAGCGTCCTGCATGCAGGTGACGGTCTCTTTGGCGATCTCGCACGCTGCGTACGATTCGACCTTCTGCACGCGACCGTCTGCGCCGACACGAGCGACCATCGCGACGTGGCCGTTCTGCGTCGGGTCGTGGACAAGCCCGCGGTGGTAGCAACTGCGAAACGCACTGCGTGTGTCTTCGATGGCGCGTTCGGTAGGTGTGCGACCACGCTCATCGGGAGCCGGCGCGTTGACGGGAACCGGAGGGGGCGACCAGGCCGTGCCTGCATCGTCCGCGTGAGCCGCGCTCGGCGTCCAATCGGGAAGTGGCGGAATCCAGGCTTGCCCGAGATCACCGGCAGGGGGACAAGAAGAAAATCGGTCGACCCCGTCCGAGTAGATTTCGAGATCGGAAATCTCCGCGCTGATCGCTTTCTTCGGTTCTTCAGGAGCGACCGGATGTGCTTCGGTTCCCCCGCATGAGAAAACGAGAGCCGGCAACGACAAGCTGAGGACGGTAAGCCGCACGGACACGGGGGTGAATCAATACCGCGCGAACGCCGGAACGCCAAACCAGTCTTGAGCTTCGGCTTATAGTCGTTACTTCGAAATGAGCCGCGCCAAGACATCGACCCCGCGAGGGGAGACGCTATTTACGAACGCCGCGGCCAAGAATCCGGACGCCGTGCCGTTGGCCGAGCGCATGCGCCCGCGATCGCTCGATGGCTACGTGGGTCAGGGGCACGTCGTCGGGCCAGGAAAATTGCTGGCGAAAGCGATCGAGAGCGACCGCATTCCGTCGATGATTCTGTACGGACCACCAGGCTCGGGCAAAACCACGCTCGCGCGCATCGTCGCGGACAAAACCCGCTCGGCGTTCGTGATGTTCAGCGCCGTTCTGGGATCGGTGGGCGAACTGCGAGTCATCGTCGAGGCGGCCAAAGAACGGCTCGCCTATCGCGGCGAGCGCACCATCGTGTTCGTCGACGAGATTCATCGCTTCAACAAGTCGCAGCAAGACGCCTTCTTGCCGCACGTCGAGGCGGGGACGATCACTCTCATTGGTGCGACCACCGAGAACCCATCGTTTGCGGTCAATGCGGCGTTGCTCTCACGCAGCAAAGTATTTCGTCTGGAAGCGCTCGGCGACGCCGATCTCGTGTCGCTGCTCGAACGCGCGCTCGCAGATCGATCGTCGGGCCTCGGAGAATTAGGCATCGAAGCGCATCGCGATGCGTTGATGGCGATGGCGCAGGACGCGCGCGGGGACGCCCGGCGTGCGCTGAACACGCTCGACATCGTGTCCGCTCACGTGAAGGCGAGCGGCGGAAGCGTGATTGACTTGGCGTCGTTGGAAGCAGCGCACGCGCACACTCCGCTGCTCTACGACAAGGCGGGCGAAGAGCACTACAACGTGACGAGCGCGTTCATCAAGTCGATGCGCGGCAGTGATCCCGATGCGGCGGTTTATTGGCTGATGCGCATGCTCGACGCGGGAGACGATCCGCTGTTCGTCTCGCGCCGGATGATCATTTTTGCGAGCGAGGACGTTGGCAACGCAGACCCTCGCGCGTTGATGGTGGCCAACGCGGCAGACGAAGCGTTTCGGCGACTGGGTATGCCGGAAGGGATCTTTCCGCTCGCGCACGCGGTGCTCTACTTGGCGTGCGCACCCAAATCGAACGCAGTGAAGAACGCGTGGCAAAACGCGCGCGCTGTCATCGAATCGAAAGGTGCGCTGCCCGTGCCCATGAAATTGCGCAACGCAGTGACCGCTCTGATGGCGCGCGAGGGATATGGTGCACAATACAAGTACCCGCAGGACCAAGACGGCGGCGTCGCGCAGGGCGAGACCTACTTGCCCGACGAGATCGCAGGCGCGCGGTTTTACGAGCCGACCGATCGCGGAGAAGAAGCACGGATGAAGGCGCGCATCGAAGCCTTGCGTGCCGATCGCAAAAAGGGATGACTGTAGCGCTCTGCTTCAGAGAGCGGAGAGTGCCGACTCCAACTCGCCGTGCGCGTGCGTGTCACCTTTTTTCTTTGCCACCGCGATGCCTGCCACAAGCCACTCGCGTGCGTCTGCGCCGCGCCCCATCTGCTCGAGCAGCTGACCTGCCATCAAGAACATGGGCAGGTAGTCTGGGTTATTCGCACGCAACTTGACGAAGGTCGCGAGCGCTTCGTCGTGGCGAGCGAGTGAGCGGTACTCCAACGCGAGGCCATACCAAACGAACGGATCGGCCGACCCAGCAGCAATCGTTTTCTCGAGGAAGGCGAGACGCTTGCTCATCAGGTCCGCTCCACGACGCCAATGAATGGCAGATTTCGATGCTTCTCGGCGAAGTCGAGTCCATACCCGACGACGAATTTGTCCTCGATTGTGAAGCCGAGGTAGTCGATGGGGATCTGCACACGCGCGCGTGCTGGTTTGTGGAGCAGCGCGCAGACCTTCACGCTTTTGGGCTGACGCGTGCGAAGCAGGTCCATCAAGTGCGCGACAGTGAGCCCGGTGTCGACGATGTCCTCGACGATGAGAACGTCTTCTTCGGCAATGGGACGGGAGAGGTCTTGAGTAATCTGCACGACACCGCTGGATTCCGTGCCTTCGCCGTAGGAGCGAACGCCGAGAAAATCGACGCGCAAAGGCAGATCGATGGTGCGCGCCAAGTCGGCCGCGAACACAAAGCTCCCTTTGAGAATGATGATGAGGACCAAGTGGCGATCCTGATAGTCGGCGGTGATTTGCGCGCCGAGTTCTGCAACCCGCTTGGCGATGGTCGCTTGGTCGAGCATGGTCACGATGCGCTCACTCATGGAGACCGCGAATAGAAGGCCGGCGCCGACCCGTCAACCGCTGACCGCACCTCGAGCGAGGAACCGTCGGTCGTAACGACCACCGCGCCATCGAGATCGGTGCGAAAGAGGCGTGACACTTCGAGCGTCTCGAGTGTCGAAGGAGCGGGGTGACCGTAGTGGTTGCGGCGACCGCACGAGAGCACCGCGACCGATGGACGCACGGCAGCAACGAAGTCTGGCGAGGAAGACGTACGACTCCCGTGATGCCCCACCTTGAGCACATCTGCGCGCAATTGCTTGGGAGGCAGCGACAAGAGCTCTTGCTCCTCCTCGTGCTCGGCGTCGCCGACGAAGAACATCACGCGCGAACCGTAGCGGATCCGAAGGACGATCGAGTTGTCGTTCGGGGTGCGCTCGGGCAGTGGGCGCGGGCATGGCGCGAGCACATCGACCCACGCGCCGCCGATTTCGCGCGAGCCACAAAATGTGGCGGGCTGCTCGATACGTGTATGATGCACACGCATTTTTGCGAGCCACGCCGCATAGGTACCTGATGTGCCCTCGGTCTCCCCCTGACCGGTGTCCCATGCTCGCGCGACCACGACGCGGTCGAGACCCGTCGCGAGCCCGCTCACATGATCCGGGTGCGGATGCGACAACACGACCAAGGCCAATGTGCTTCGCCGACGCGCGCGCAGCAGAGGAGCGATCACACGCTTGCCAATGTCGACGGGTGAACCAACAAGACCCCCACCATCGATCAGCATGGCGCTTCCATCTGGAAGATCGAGGAGCGTGGCATCCCCCTGACCGACGTCGAGGAAGGTCGCGCGGAGCTGCCCCTCGGGATGGCCTTGATGGATCGCCTCTATTTCAGCCAGAAGAAGGACGACCGCCGAGACCATGAGCGCGAACCGGCGACGCGATCCGCGGGTGAGCAGCCAGGCGCAGAGGGCGAAGGCGAGTGCGGCCAATTGCACACTGGTGGGCCGTGGCACTTCGACCTGTCCCATGGAGGCTGACGCGCGCGCGACCCAAAGCACGATATGCAGAGCACCCGATGCGAGCAACGCAGAGCCACGTTCTGCCGCCGGCCATGGCGACAGAGCAGCGTGAGCCAAACAGAGGGGGAGCGCGGCCGCCTCACCAACTGGAACTGCAACCAGATTGGCGAGAGCGCCCAGGAGCGGCAACGTAGGCGCAAACGTGGCCAAAATGGGTGCGCAAAGCAGCGTCGCACTGAGCGTGACGGCAACACCACGGGACACTCCGTGGAGCCACTTGGGCAGGCGCGTGGAGAAGAACTCTGCGAGCGGCGAGCTAAACGCGATGAGGCCTCCTGTTGCGGCTGCAGACAAAACAAACGACACGTCGAACACAGCCAATGGGTCGGCGATGGCTCCAGCAATCAGAGAGAGGGCAAACGTGCGCACGGGATCGGCGCGGCGACCGAGAGTCACCGTGAGAAGGCCGACGGTGAGCATCCACGCAGCGCGACGTGCCGAGCCGCTGCCACCGGCAAAGTCGGCATAAATCCAGGCGAGCGGAATGCCGACGAACGAGGCGATACGCGACACATCGAGGCGGGCGGCAAGCACATTGACCCGCAAGAGCAGCGCTCGGAGAACGCCGACTGCGCTCACCACGACGAGTACGAGGTGCATGCCGGACACGGCGAGCAGGTGAGCAAGTCCACTGGCGCGAAAGGCCGAGTCGTCGTCATCGGACAGGTCGGTTTCACCCAGCACGAGTGCGCGCGCCATCGCGCTTGTTTCAGCCGGGAACGTAGCCTCGATTCGTTCACGCACACGCGCACGCGCGCGGTCGATCCATGCCGGTGGACCACGAGCGAGCGACGCACGCTCCCACCACACGAGACTGCCCGTTCGTGTGACGCCACGACGCGCACGCGCGGGACGAGGGTCGCCCAGGTCGGGATTTTCGAACCGATCGGGAGGAGCAAGCCGCGCCAACACATGCAGTTCATCGCCACGCGCAGCCCAAGACGGACCGCCGTAGAGCGAGACGTGGAGATTGGTGGCGCGATGACCGTCGCAATCCGCGTCCATCAAGACTGCACCGAAACGCACGGTCCCGCGCACGAGCACCGAGGAGCTCTCGACACGCGCGAGACCCGCGCATTGAGCCAGTCGCGGCAGCGTTTGATCGACGGCTTGTTCGGATGCGGCGAAACTGGCGAGCGCGAGGTGCGCGCGCATGGCCCCAAGACTCAAACCCGACGCGACGATGAGAACGAATGCTGCCTTCTGGTGTGCACCACGCCGCGGCATGGTCGCAGACGTGCCATCGCGATCGATCAGGAGTGTGACGGCGCACGCGAGCGCGATCACCGGAACTGGCGCCACGATCGCGAGCGCGCCAGCCATCAGCGCGAAGCCAAAGACGAGAGGTCCATCCACATGTCGAGCTTTTGCGTCGGGCGTGCCATCGGTGATCGAGGCCTTTTTCAGCCAGATCGTGACTTCACACTGCTGTCCGCTGTCCGCTTGGACAGCTCATCGGTCGCTCGCTCTTGCGGAGAGCCGCTGGATTTCCTAGTTTCCCCGCCCCCGGTGGCAGTCAGCCCCGATTTTACTTCGAGGACATCATGTCGGATAAACCCAAGTTCGCGGCCTTCGTGGCAGAGCACAAGCTCGACGCCCGCCGCATTCTCGCTGCTTCGCACAAAATCGAGTCACTGACTCCTGAGGATCGCGCGATCAAAGCAGCCAAGCGCACCGCGAAAAAGACCGAAGGCGGAGCGAAAGAGACGCGCAAGCCGCGGACTGGTCGCCCCGTGACCGAGCGCGCCATGGCAGCCGCCCTTCATGGTGGAGACGTCAGCGGTCCCACCAAGCAGCGCATTCTCCGAGCGATCAACCTCCTGCTCGAGCAGAAGAAAAAGGCGAAGGTCGAACTCAAGGCGCTCTTCTGAGAGCGCTGGGGGGCCGAAAATTAGGCCGATCGAGGCGAACTATGCAGAGTGCTGGGGATGCTCATCCTTGCCATGGCCGTCACGATCGCGCTCATTTTGGACGATGTACGGAAGACACCCCTTCGCAGGTAGTTTTTTCGACCCGCGTCGTTTCTTTTGAATTCGACCCCACTCGAGGGCATCTCATCTCTCAACGTGAGTGCTGCCATCTCGAATACCCTCCTCGGCAATCCGGGCCTTTCTTTCGTTCGTGAGCGCGTCATGAACGAGCAAGAAGAGCTCGTCCAGCGAGCGCAAACGGGCGACGTGAACGCCTTCAAGACGCTCTACACGCGTCATCGCAATGACGTGGCGCGTCTCGTCCACCGCATGTTGGGCGCAGCGCCCGATGCCGAAGACGTCGTGCAAGAGGTCTTTTTTCAGGTGCACCGCAGCCTGAAAGACTTTCGCGGGCAGTCCAAGTTCACCACGTGGTTGCACCGTGTGACTGTGAATGTGGTGCTCATGCATCGTCGATCGGCGAAGAGTCGGCCCGTGCTTGCAGAAGAGCTCTCGGCAGACATCACGCCGGACGATTCGAATGTGTTGCCAGACGAAGACGTCGACCGCCGCATGCGAACCCGAGTGTTCTTGCGTTTGCTGGACAAGCTCGCAGACAAGAAGCGAGCGGTGTTCGTGCTGCATGACTTGGAAGGCGTCTCGCCACAGGAAATTTCGGAGATCGTCGGAGCACCCGTACTCACGGTGCGTACCCGCTTGTTTTATGCTCGTCGTGAGCTCGAGGCGTTGATCGCGGAGGAGCCTGCGCTCGCTTCGCTCAAAGCGTCGTTTTCCAAAGTCGGAGGTGCGACGTGATCGACGGCAAACCCATTTCGAACGACCGCCTCGATGCAGACGAGCCGAATCAAGCTCTCCGCGCATCGATCGATGAACTCAAGAGTGCGCCGTTGGGCGAGACCGACTGGAAGCGAGTGGACGACGCGCTGTTTGCGCGCATTGGTCGCAAAGCGCCCGCCAGCCAGAAGAGCAACGTGTTGTGGTTCGGAGCAGCGGCGACACTGGCAGCAGCAGCCGCAGTTGCGATGTGGCTTGGCAGCAACGGCAAAGACGATTCGAATGTCGCTCGCAGTACGCTTGCCTCCGATAGCAAGCAGGTCGTCGCAAGCTCGTACGTCGAGCGACGCGGCGAGGGCGACATCAGTGTGAGCGGTGCGAGCGTGTTGACCGGTCGCGACATTTTCGCGAGCGATCATGTCGTGGCGACAGGCGCTTCGGCTGTGTTCGAGCGACCCAACAAAGTGCGTTGGCTCCTCGAGAGTGGCAGTGCAGTGTCTGTCGAGCGTGCAGAAGGACCTCTCGTTCTTGCGCTCGAGCGGGGCGCAACAGAGGCGCAGGTGGTTCCGGTGCCCAACGGCGAAGCGTTCGCGATCGATGTCACGAGCGGCAAAGGCAATGTGGTTCGCATCGCGGTCCACGGCACTCACTTGCGCGTCGCTCGCGTGGGCGATCACGTCACGGTTGATCTCACCGAAGGTGTGATCTCGGTTGGCGCGCCTCCCAAGCGTGGCTCGACTCTGGGCGAGTTGGTGACCGCGCCCGCGCATGTCGATCTCGACATCGACAGCATTGCATCTGGCGGAGCGCTCGACGTTCACCACGACGCAACTAGCGTGCGTACAGCAGTGTCGCTCTCAGCTCCCACGGCCTCCGAGAACGTGTCTGGGAACTTGTCCGAGAACTTGTCCGCGAACGAACCCAATCTGCTGAAGCCGGAAACACCTGTAAAACAGGCCTTTCCGCTGATCGCGCCCACACCCGCGACGGCAAAGCCTGCGACCACCGGTGGCATCGCGCCGAATCCCGATGCGAGCGCGCTCGTCGCCCTGACCGTGCGCTCGTCCGTTCGTGCAGAAGCAGCGCGGCACTCGAATGCAGTGACTGTCATTCCGCCGACCGCTGTGGTCGTCGAGATGGACCTCGACGCCGACGGCTATGCACACAACGTGACGTTCCATCCGCCGCTGCCGCCCGACGTGCAGAGCAGTGTCGCGAACGTGCTGTACGATCCCAAGCAGACACGCTTTGCGCCGCCGACCACCGACTCGAACAAGCACGTTCGGGTCGAAGTCGACCTCACGCGCTAAAAAAGCTCGCGCAGCTTATACTCGCGGCGCTTTGGCCAAAGAAGACACCCTCGTCATCCACGAGATTTACGCGAGCATTCAGGGCGAGTCGACGTTCGCCGGTTTGCCGTGCACCTTCGTTCGCACGACGGGATGCAATCTTCGGTGTGCCTGGTGCGACACTCCGCAGGCTTTCTACAACGGCACGCGCATGCGACGCGCAGAGGTCCTCGACCGTGCGCTCTCGTTTGGGACCCAACTCGTCGAGCTCACCGGTGGAGAGCCGCTCTTGCAGCCTGGCGTGATTGATCTGCTGCGCGATCTGTGTGACCGCAACAAGACGGTGCTCATCGAGACGAGCGGAGAAGCAGATGTGTCGCGAGTGGATCCGCGCGTGCACAAGATCATGGACCTCAAGGCTCCAGGATCGAAAGAGTCGCATCGCAATCGATGGTCGAACCTGGACCACATCCACGCCAACGACGAGATCAAGTTCGTGCTCGCTGGTCGCGACGACTATGAGTGGATGCGCACGATCATCCGAGAAAAAAGCCTCGTTTCGCGCACTCCTCATTTGCTCGCGAGCACCGTCTTCGGCGCGTTGAGCCCGCGCGACCTCTGCGCGTGGGTGCTCGAAGACGCGCTCCCCGTGCGCGTGCAATTGCAGATGCACAAGATGATTTGGAGCCCAGACGCGACTGGCGTGTGATCAGTGCGGCGGCTTGCCTTGCATCCCTTGCAGGCCCTTCATCATCTCGGCCATGTCCGTGACCGTGTAGCCCGCGGGCACTTCGAAACGCGTCGCCGCGAGTGTCTTCTTGTCGACCTTGGTTACTTCCATGTGCATGGTCTCGACGCCGTCTTCTGTCGTCGTCAGGCGCAGCGGGAAGAACTTGTCGGCGACCAGTTTGCTCGTCCATGACTTTGCCGACGAGTGACCCATGCTCATGTCGGGGAAGCCAATGCCTTTTGCGAGGCATGTGTCGGTCTTGCGAACCTTGTGAGTTACCTTGTTGGTCTCGGTCACTTTCCACTTGTCGCACGAGTAACCCGCGACCACATCCGTGCCGCCAGACATGTCGATCGTCGTGTCTTCGTCGTCCACACCAGTACCCGGCGGCGCGTGTGGTCCGTGGGTCATCTGGTCGGCCATTTTCTGCATCTGATCGAGATCGATCACCATCGCAGTCTTCTTGGCGTCGTCTACCTCGATGATCTTTTTGTCTGCCGCATTCATGATCATGTACGAGTGCTTTGCAGGGTCGTCGAAGCGCAACTTGTCGCCTTTTGCTTCGTAGATTTGGATCTCGGGCGTCGGTTTGCCAGAATGCGTCGACGACATGGTGATCTCGCCCTCGAAGGGCGCGCCTGCGGGGCTGAGCAGCGAGAAGGCTTTGCTCGCGATCCCGAGGGGTCCACTCGCAGACGCGGCGCCGCCGTCGTCGTCGCTCGACTTTCCGCGGAGCTTGTCGCACGCGGCGACAGAGAGGAGACAAACGGCGAAGAGAGCAAGCGGGGTTGTGCGCATGCGCGATCTATATCACCGCTTGCCCGTGACGAACTCCGCGAAGGTTTGCACGTCGAGTTTCGACCCGAGTACGAGCGGCGTGCGCTG
>JAYVXK010000737.1:0-4991 GCA_043785265.1 Myxococcales bacterium
TGCGCGTGTGGAGGAGTGCAGCGTACTGGCGGAAGTCGTGGCCCAGGATCATGTCGACACGTTTGGCGCCGAAGAACGCGAGCAGGCCCTGACCCATGAGCGACTTGTAGCGTTCGACGGTCGACGGCCTGCAGCGAGTTTTGACGTAGACCTTCTCGAAGTAGTCGGTGACGAACTGCGCGAACGTCGGTGCGCCGCCGTTGGGGATCGCGCCTGTCGTCCGGGCCAGGAGCATCAGTCGCTCAGCCTCGATGTGCGCGCCGGTTGCGGTCTGCACGGTCGCGTGTTGGCGATGGCGACGACGTGCACCGTTGCTGTCGGTGTAGCGGAAGTCGATGCGCCATTTGCAACGACGCGTGCAGTAGCGAACTGGCGACGGCGAGTCGCGATACCGACTGGGCCGGCGAACGGACTCCACCAGCGGTGCGATCATGGACACGATTGCGATTGCTGGTGCAACGACGGTCGTCTCAGATGCGATCACTTGCGTAGAGGCGGTGGCGGTGTCGAGCGCGCTCGGCAAACCAGTGATCGACACGCGCCAGGAGTGACCCAACTTCAGAGCGACGATTCCTGGTCCGAGACTGACCTGGGATGGATTGTGTTCGTCGAGGCGTCGACGGCAACGGGCCCGAAGCGCCTCGGGTGACAGGGAGAGTTGGGGCGCTGCGGACTCAATGGTGAGCAGCGCCGACGTGACCGGGTCGTGGTTGTTCATGCGACGGATTCGACGCGAGACGCCGAAGCCCGTCCAGCGACGCGACGGCAACCGCGGCGCGATGAACTCGTCCGCCGAGGTTGTAGCCTTTGCTCATGCGCATCGTCTCGTGGAACATCCATCAACTCGACACGCCGTGGCGCGACCTCGTGTCCGACCCATCCTACGACCTCGCGCTGCTTCAAGAGGCGAAGCCGCCTCCAGGCGATTTCAGCTACGACGTCGTGCCTACGCGTGGCACGGAATGGACCATGGAGGGCTATGCGCGAACGTTTCGCACCGCTGTGGCGCGGCTCTCGGATCGTGTCTCCATTTGTGCGCGGCCGATGACGGACCTCGCCAACTCGAGTGTGCGTGCGATGGGCGTCAGTCGCGATGGCACGCTGACCGCCGTCGACGTCGAGTGCGCCGGGGAGAGCTTCACCTGCGTCTCGGTGTACTCGCTCTGGCAGTCCGTCGTGAGCGATGCCGTCAAGCCGTGGATCATCGCGGACGCTTCTGCGCACCGGCTCATCTCCGACATCTCAACGCTCATTGCAACGCAGACCGGGCACCGGCTCATCGTCGCTGGCGACTTCAATCTGCTCCGCGGCTATGGCGAAAACGGAAGTCCGTATTGGGCACGCCGATACGCGACCGTTTTCGATCGGATGGAAGCTCTTGGATTGCGGTGCGTTGGTCCTTCAGTCCCGAACGGGCGCCAGGCCGCCCCGTGGCCCAAGGAGCTGCCGACAGACAGTGTCAACGTTCCGACGTTCCGTTCGACACAGCAAACGTCATCGACGGCCGCGCGCCAACTCGACTACGTGTTCGTGTCTGACACGATTGCCGACCGCGTGAAGGTCTGCGCGCTCAATGGCGTCGACGAATGGGGACCGAGCGATCATTGTCGGGTGATCATCGACGTGGATTGTGTGACCAAGCGGTCTTGACGGGGCGCGGAAGGACTGACGGGTTCGGCATGTACGGTCGAAGCACGGTTGTGCAGCTTCCGCTCGTTCGCGTCGTCCTCGGTCTCGCTGGTTGGCAAGTCGCTGAAGTCGGGCCGACGCGCGGGAACATAGAGGCTGATCAATCCCTCATCCGTCATGAGCAGCGGCGCCTCAGCAAGGGGCGCGTGATCGTTCTTGATCGCGCGGAGGCGTCGCGCAGGGGTGTTCGGCGCAGGAGAGTCGAGCAATCCTATTGTCGAAACGACGTGCGCCAGACTACGCGTGGGCACGGCCGCGCTCGAGCACGTGAGGAAGATCGTCGTGTCGAAGTCCGCCATGAGTTCAATCAGTTCCAAAGTGAACTCGCGGTCGTCGAAGTCTTCCATGAGGTGGATGTCGTCGACGACGAGGAGGTCTGGCTTGAGGCCGACGGCGTATCGGAGCGCGACGTGCATGGACGGCGCCGCCAACTTGGTGAGCGTCTCGATCGGGACGACGAGATGGTCGTCTGCGATTCTACGATGAATCGCGTCCAGCTCCGCAGCCCGCTGCGAGGCGCTGACGAAGAGCGTCTTGCAGGGATCTTGGTAGGCCGTCGCGAGATCGTACGCGACCTGCAGCGCGAGGGTCGTGCGCCCCTGCTCGGCGGGTCCGCAGATCACAGTGAGGCTGCCTTGGATCACGCCGGGTAGCACGCGCTCGCCGGTGTCGCCCAACACGATATCCAAAGCTCCAGTGCCAGTCGGGATGCGCCAAATGCTCATTGCGAGCCCTTCTTGGACGCTCGGCGTCCTGCCGTTGACTGCGCGCGCGCGTCCTTCCAGAACGACTCGGCTCGCGTCTTGTAGGCCCACGCCATCGTGCCGATCATTTCGATGGTCATGCGACTGCTGACCGGACTGTGGCTCTGCGATTCCAAAGCGTTGGCTCCCTCGTTCAGCATCGCTGCGTGCGCTTTGCCCGCGATCGACTCGTCGGCGGCTTTGCGGAGCTCTTGGACAAGCGCGACGAGTACCGTCTGCGCGGTGACTGCCTTCTTGCTCCTGCTTTTGCGAGTCTTCATGGGCGGCCTGCTTCACGGGCGATGGGCTCGACGAGAGCGAGCAACGCGCGCCTGTCGAGCGGGTGCCGCGCAATCGCGCCGCGAATCTGATCGGTCTCGTGATCGTCGCGTGGGCAGGCGACGGGCATGTCGAGGCGCTCGCTCCAATAGCGCGCGTTCTCGCGACCAGTGTTGCTGAGCGGACCGAGCGCAGATTGACCGAAGAACACCATGTGCAACGGGAGTCGCGCGCGCAGCTCCTCGCTGCCTGGCCCGACGGCGACCATCCAGGGCTCATCGATCGAGCGCAACGCGGCCTCGAGCGCGCGAGCGCCAGAGTCGACGTCGAACAGGATGCACTCGAGCGTGATGTACTCGTCGCTGGGCATCGCCCCGCCGTGCAGAAGCATCACGGGGACCCTGCAGTCGACGGGGCTGCGATCCATCGCGTCGTAGGCGACCCGCGCGATGCGCAAAAATTTGGACTCCCAGCCTCTCGAGCTCTCCGACGTCAGGTACCAGGCAGCGATGAGCGACATTCGATTCCCTTTCAAAGCAAGTGAGGTAACGACCTTTGAACGACGTCGCAGAGGCGTTCCCCTTCGACGATGGTGTGGCGACAAAGAACTCGTCGAGCGTGAGCTATGAGACTCAGTTGCTTCTGGGCTCGTACTTGGAGAAGTATTCCTCGATGGCCGTTTTGATTGCCGTTACGCCATAGCCGAGTCGCGTGGTGATGACGGGCACGACCGATTTCTGTTGCAAGGCAGTCGTGTCTTTGTGCGACACGAATTTGTTCACCAGCACAATGTCGATCGTCCCCTGCGCGGCACGCTGAACCAAGCTCTCAAGTTGCTTGGGCCGCTTGTGCGCCAGCCACATGAGTGACTCGCACTCGAACGCTTTCTCGAGGGCGAGGCGCCGCTCCTCGCGCACCTCGCCACCGATCATGACGAGCTGCTTTCCCCTCACGTGTCGCCAATAAGCCCAGCTCTCCGGAATCTTGCTCTCACGCTCGGCGCACACATCAACCTCGCCACGGACCAACGCCACCCGCTTCGAGATGAGTTCGTCCATCGATCGACCGCGCAGACTCGCGATCATTTCGACCGCGTCGATGCGCCAGCTCTCGCCTTCGGGCTTTGCGTCCCGCGCAAACCCGCGAATGTAACCTGGGCTGTCGTGTTTCGAGAATGAGCGCAGCCTTCGCCACGCCGCTTGGAGGCGGGTTTCGCCTTCACCGCCCTCTTGCTCAAGCGCCTTGGCCCACGCCACGAGAATCGTCAGCCAGCGCACTTGCGCGGGCTCCGACATCCTTTTCCACTGAGGCACGCGAGCCTCTGCACTGGCCCGCTCAAGGGCAGAGATTTCATCGTCGGGCTCTGGTGGCGGCGTAGCAGAGATGGTCACGTGTTGAGCCAAGCTCAACAGGGCACTCCTATCGTCGTTAGCCGGCGTGCTTTTGATGGTCCGGAGCTTTTCCCGCAACACCTCGGTTACCTCTCGCTGAGAAAGCGGCGCGAATGGGGGCGTCCCAACAGAAGCGACATCTTCAGCGGGTACTTCCGTCGGGATCTTATGCTCTGGTGCGGCCGAGCGCAGGACCAGTGCTCGCGACGCGAGCTCGCCCAGGCGTTGCGCATGCGCACGACGCGCCAGGTCGAGTCGAACGAGATCGTCTTGTGCGATCGCGAATTGCGTCGGGTCGTCCGTGAGACTCGACAGCCGAGAGGTCATTGCTTGCGTAGCCTCGCGCACCCCGAGCATGGCGGCGACAAGCTCGGGTGCGGTGTGGGCGAGCACGCCCTCATCGAGGGCAATCACTACTTCGTCGAAGGGTCGTATTTCCGTTTCCATCTGAGCCTCCTGCGTGTCTTTGTTTTGCTGGTGACGACGAGGGTTCTTGTCTGCGTCGAGAGCGGAGCTGGCGGGTCGTACCGCCAGCCCCGCTCGTCGCTACAGACGACTGCGACTAGCTAGCTTCCTGGCGCGTTGTTCCCGCGACCGCCGCCTGAGGGCTGACCCGTTGTGCTGGGCCCATTGCCACCGTGGACGCTACCGCCCTTGCCGCCGCTCGAGCCGGCACCTTTGCCACCGCTCGAACCGCCGCTTTTGCCGCCACCGCCACCGTTGTTGCCGCTTCCTTTGCCCATGACTCACCTTCCTTCTTCACTCGTCTCGCCGAGGTCACAACGACGTCGCCTGATCCGAGTGTGGTGAGCTCACTACAAGGGACGTGCCGACCTGATCGCGCGCACTAACCCGCGGGAAGTCGAGACTTCTGCCCGCGAGCGGCCGA
>JAYVXK010000738.1:0-4983 GCA_043785265.1 Myxococcales bacterium
GGGCACTCGCATGCACGCTCTTTCGTTCTACCTCAAACGAGCTCATCTCACGACGCTCGCAATCACGCGCCCAGTCGCTCGCCTCTTCGACCTCACCCCCGCCCGCTATGATGTGCTCCACGCGCTCGACGAGATGGGATGCACGCAGTCGCAGCTCCGGGCAATCCTCGGTGTCAGCCGCGCAACGGTGAGCCGCATGCTCAATAGCCTCGAGAAACTCGGCTTCATCCGCCGCTTTGTCGCGTTCGACCGACGCACGCGGAGCGTTTCCATTACCGCTGAGGGTCGAGCGAGAGTCCGCGCTGCTCAGGACTGTGCGATCACCGAGTCATTGCAGATTGCCTTCGAGTCCTACTTCGGTTCGTACTTGGGTCCCCTCAGCGACGCAGCTTTCATGGCCCTCTACGTCTTCGCAACTGACGTGCAGTACTTTGCGCGGCACATCGGCGACACGTCTTCACTCAACTATCACCTCGACGAACCCGACCTGCGATTCGAAGTTTGGCCAGACGGCATAGAGTTCCCGGACGACTTTTCACCCAACGACCCGCACGTGCGCTTCTCCACAACGTTTCCCGTGAACAGCTGGCCTCCGATAGAGAACTGGCTATCGGCTCACTGAGCGGAACGTCGTCGCCTTGGAAGTCACCACGTTCGAAAGCGAGCGGCCTCGTACGGCCGGCGCATTTTGCACGCGTTACTGGCGATGCCCAGGTGCCTACTTCGCTGCGCAATCCCCATGGCTGCAACGTGTGCTCAATTCACTCGGATCGACCACCACCTCGCTCCGACGATACGGCACCGCGGCGCCATCGGCATCCACCCGCAAGCAGACGCCCGTGTTCGAACTCGGCCCTGGCTGCGGTGCGTCCTCACCGCCGCGACTCAATCGCGCAACCCCAATACCAACCACACACCGGAACCCATCGCCGCATCCCGTGCTCACTTCGCATAGAGGAATCATCGGCCCCGCAGCCGTAAGCGGGCCTTCCCGGTTTTCCAACGACTCGCCAAACAGACGCTTCGTCGTCTGAAGCGCGCGAGACCGATCCTCGTCCGACGCACCCTCGAACGGCTTCTGCGTCCAGCTGCCAAGTTGACGCGCCTCCTGCGTGTCGATGTCTGACAAGCCAACACGTGCGTCCCGCATCGCTCCTTCGTTGTTCGACCGCAGCCACCGCGCCTCTACCAGCACGAGGTCTTCGCACTCGGCCGGTTCGTCCCAACACAGACGCAGCAACCCTGGGGCGTCTGCGCGATGGTAACGACGGCGAAGCTTCTCCATGAAGTTGAACGCAAAACTCCGAACACATTGCGTACTGAGATCTTCGGGAGTGGACTCGTTGCAAGAACGCCGCGCAAACCGTTGCAGCTTCGCCTCGGTCACTTCGCCATAAACAATCAACCCACACCGGCTCTTGGGATGACGCCCATCGCACTCAGGCCACACGAGCGACTGATCGAGCGTCGCAACCGCCGCCATCCGAGATCGGTCGTACTGCGCCATCGCTGCATCTACCTCAGTCGACGTCGGCGCACGCACCACATGAACGTGATGCCGATGGCAACCACCCGAAAGCAGCGCCACAAAAACAAATCCAACCAGGCGCCAACGCATCGCATCCATACGATGCACCGACCAGCCTCGAACGCCAAGCCGTATCAGCGACAGCTATGCCCGTAGGCTACGAACCCCGGCTTGATGGACCTTCCCAGGCAAGAGCCGAGAAACAACACTCTCCGCAGCCTTCCCAGCTTCCACGAGCCGATCGAGATCAATCCCAGTTCGAATCCCCATCCCATGGAGCATGTACACAAGATCCTCAGTAGCCACATTCCCAGCAGCCCCTGGCGCATATGGGCATCCACCCAATCCGCCGATCGAGGCATCGAAATCACGAACCCCCATCTCCAGGCCGACGAGGATGTTGGCCAGCGCGGTCCCTCGCGTGTCGTGCATGTGCATCGCAAACTTCGATACGGGAATCTCCGACAGCATCAACTCGAGGATGCGCCGCGTCTGCACGGGAGTTCCGCATCCGATCGTGTCGCTCAACGACACCTGGTAGCAGCCCATCTTGAATAGCTCTCGCGCGATGTCGAGCGCACGACGAGGGTCGACCTCTCCCTCGTAAGGGCAACCCCACACGGTCGACACATACCCACGCACGCGCATTCCTGTTGCCACGGCAGGAAGGATCGTCTCTTGGAAGGCGTCCATCGTCTCGGCGATCGTCTTGTTGATGTTCTTCCGATTGTGAGTCTCACTCGCGCTCAAAAAAACCGCGATCTCACGGATGCCGCCTGCACGCGCACGTTCGAGTCCACGCGCGTTGGGACACAACGCCGAATACATGACGCCCTCCTGCGGCGGCCACGTCGCGATCTCACTGGCGACTTCGTCTCCGTCGGCGAGTTGGGGAATCCACTTGGGCGAAACGAAACTCGTGATCTCCACGCGCTTGAGTCCCGCGCTCGTGAGCGCTTCGATCAGTCGAAGCTTGCCGCGCAGCGGAACGGTGGCGCGTTCGTTCTGCAAGCCATCTCGTGGAGAGACTTCGTAGATGCTGACTTCGGAGGGGAGGTGATCAAAAAGCATTGGCAACTATTGTAGGATACCATGCTCGAACGATGCGACAGGACGGTCCGGCTTCCAGCATGCGCGGTCGTTTGAGCGACGGGCTTTTGAGTGCGGTGTGTGAGGGAACGCTCGACGCGCTCCTACGCCGACTTGGAGACCGCTCTACCCTCGACGAGCCTGTTTTTGGCGCTTCGAGTGGAGAGGCGGGCTTGCGTGCGCACGTCACGCGCCTTCATGATTGGATGAACGACCGCGCTGCGCGTTTCGAAAAATCGCACACGCTCGTCGGCACCACACTCGACGTGGCCGAAGGGATGCTGTTCTTCGGTCCGCAAGGTGCGAGGCAGAGCGCGCCTGTCGCCGTCGTGATCGAACGCCGCCCCGATCGCGAGGTAGCCGTGCGCGTGCATTGGTCGCTCGTCCTGGGAGCGTCGGCGAAGGGACCTGCGCTGCCGGGAGCACCGATCGACGTCACGGGTGTGATGGGCGATGCACTCGCGGCTCTCTCGGGCAGCCCGCACAAGCCATGCTTCGAGGAGCGCTTGCGCATGCGCGACGGAGCAGGAAAAGACCTTCCACTGGACAAGCGCGTCCCTCGAGCACTCGTGCCGACGAGTTTCGCCGATGATGGGCGATGCGCGGCATGCGAAGTGTCTGCCGGCGTGCGCGCTGGGGTGATCGTCTTCGAGCGCGGTGAGAGTGGGATGGTGCGACAGCTTCGCATCTACGGCGACGTCTAAGTGTGTTTCGGCACGCGCGTCTCGAACGAGCCCACGATCCAGCCAGTTTTTGTGCCGCACATGCTCCGGACCATTTCGCGCTCCACGAGACCCAGCAAAGACGATTTGCTCATGAACAAATCGCGCGCCCAACCGAGCGGCGTCAGGTCTGACTGAAAGAACGGCGTGAGCCAGCGCGTCGCGAGTTGATAAAATGCGAGATGTTCGCGGCGACGAGCCGTGTAAAGCGCAAGCGCTTGATCGACCAGCGTCGACTCTTCGATCGCGTCCGCCAACACCATCGCGTCATAGAGCGCGAGATTGCACCCTTGTCCCAGTTGCGGACTCGTCGCGTGCGCCGCATCGCCCAGGAAGACAATCCCAGGCGCGTGCCAGCGCGGCATGGTCACGTCGAAGTACGACGCGAACGTGAGCTCTTCCATGTCGTGAATTTGATCGAGGAGTCGCTGCGCCTCAGGAGCGATGCGTCGCACTTCGGTTTTCCACTCGACTAAACCGCGCGCGCGCCACTGATCGACTTCATCGCCGCGAACGCTGAAAAATAGGCTGGTTTTCTGTCCCTCCTGGCCCGTGGGACCCTGTCCCGTGGGGAGCATCCCGACCATGCCGCGCGTCCCGTGCACTTTTTGATGGAGCACGCCGCCGTAGTGGTCGTCGGGATCGTCTCCGATGAACCACATCGCGCCCCAGGGGTAGGGCGCTACTTTTTTTTGCAGATCGTGCATGGAGTCGCGAATGTGCGAGCGGGCGCCGTCGCACACCACGACGAGATCGAACGGCCCCAGTTGCTCGCCGTCATCGGTGAACAGCAATCGGCCACCGCGCGCGTGCATCGTCGTCCTCTCGATGCCAACGCCACATCGTAAGACGGCAGTCGAAGCGTGGACGGCTGAAAATAGCGTCTCGAAGAGCACGCCACGATGCAGGCCGATGCCGTACAAATCTTTGCCGAGCGCTTCGTACGCGAGATCGAGCACTGCGACTTTGCGTTCGTTCTCGCAGAGCAGTCGGCTCACGCGCGCGCCACGCTCGATGATGCGCGTGTGGCAGCCCAGTCGCTCGAGCGCCACCAAGCCTGAGGGTTGGATCATGATCCCCGCGCCGACAGGACCGGGATCGGGGACGCGCTCGAAGACAGTGACCTCGTGCCCTGCACGCGAGAGAAAGAGTGCGGCCGCAGCACCAGCAGTGCCACAACCAATGATCGCGACCCGCTGGCGCTGCATCACTCGATCGCGCACGTGGTCGCGTTGAGATAGCCGACCGTGTCCATTCCGCTGATGATTTGATCGATGTTCCAGCGCGCGTACCTCTCGTTGCCCGAGCCGACGTCGTACAGGTTCGCGTTGAATACGGGTTTTGTCGGCAGCTTCTTGGCTTTGTCGAGCTTGGCGAACGCCTGTTGCAGCGTGCACACGGGACTCTTGATCGCCTTGTCGTCCATGATCGAACTGAGCGAATCACCCGTTTTGAGCGCGCTCACGAGCACCACGCCGGAGTCTGCCTTGAGCTGGATGAACAACTCGCATTTCAACTTCGGATCGACGAGCGAGGTCGATTCCGTATAATCCTTGATGCACTTTGGCGAGAACGCCCGGTACCAAACCTGCGCGTCTGGCGTCGCCTTCAGATTGACGAGTCCGTCGCGACCCACGCGGTCGA
>JAYVXK010000739.1:0-15279 GCA_043785265.1 Myxococcales bacterium
TCGCAGAGAACGCCTATCGGATCCGGAAGGACGAACATCCCGAAAAAAGCCTGGCTCTGATCGTTCACGAGATGTTCGACGCATGCGACGTGTTCACCATGAGCGCCAAGAAGGACGCGATCGTGAACATGGGCGGAATGCTGGGCGTGCGTGACGAAGCGCTGGCAGAGCGTGTTCGCGTCGACTTGATTCGCACCGAGGGTTATCCGACGTATGGCGGGCTCGCGGGTCGCGATCTGGAAGCGATTGCCCAGGGTCTGGTGGAGGTGCTCGATGAGAGCTACCTCGAGTATCGCTTCGCGGCCGCGCGTTACATGGCGAAGGCTCTCGCGGACGGAGGTTGGCCCATCGTCACGCCGACTGCCGCACATGCTGTGTACATCGATGCGACGGCTGCGTTGCCGCATTTGCGAGAGGACGATCTTCCTGGGCAGTCGATTGCGTGTGCTCTGTACCTTGCTGGTGGAGTGCGCACTTGCGAGATTGGCAATCTGATGTTTGGCGATGGGAAGGGTTGGCCTCAGCTCGTGCGGTTGGCGTTGCCTCGTCGTGTGTATACGCAGAGTCATTTTGATTGGGTGGCTTCTGTGGGGGCGGATCTTGCCCAGGTTCGGCATCTGCTTCCGGCGATGCGGGTGGTCGAGGCTCCTTTGGCGTTGCGGCATTTTACTGCCAGGCTCGAGCCTGTTGGGCCGTTTCCTGATTTGTAGGAGCAGGTCTGCGAGATGGGAAGGTGGTTCATGATGACGCGTGGTATCCTCACTCGGTGAGGCGTCGCTTTCTTGGGGCTGTCATCGTCCTCGTTCTCATACCGCATGGGGGCTGCACGGTCAGCCGCACGGAGTTCCTCTGTGAAGACGCCGTGGCGAAGCTCGACGGTTGCTGTTCTGCTATCATGGAAGGCCTCGGCTGCACTTACGTGGACAACGGTTGCACGGTCCCGTCCATCGTACCGAGCTTCGACGTCGAGACTTCCCGCTGCATCATTTTGGCGAGCTGTTCGGAGCTCCGCAACGGCGCCTGCCAGAACGACATCTGCCGATGAAATGGGCAGTCGGTTTCCTTGGGACTGCGCTAGCGACCGCGTGTGCGCGTGACGCAGGCGCGGCCAACGTCTTCGAATTCGCTGCCGAGGCTGGGTTCGCCCATCGCTCGCTCTACTCTGTAGCGATCGAGCAGGCGGTGCTCCGGATCGCGCCCGGCGTTCGTGGAGCGTATATCGCTTTCTCGTTTCCCATCGGTGTAGAGCTCGGACGGACCGACGAGGGACTCCGCTTCTCGCAAGCCAACTTCGGCTTCTTGTTCGAGGCCATCGCCGACCGGGTACGCTTTGGTCTCATGATCGGGCTTGGTGTCCTATCGATCGCGCGCGTCACGTCGTCGGACTCGTTCGTCATGAGCTATGTCGACATCGCGCCGCGCCTGTCTGTCGACCTGGTGCGCTTCGGCAGCGCTCGATACGTCGCTCCCCATCGCATCGTCACGCGTCCATCGTTTTACCTGGCTTGCGAGCTGCACGGAAACACCGCGCTCGTTTTTGGGCCGTCGTTCGATGCAGGCATTCGTTATTGAGGACCCGGTCTCAGCGGCATTCAAGACCTGCTTCGCATCACTGTTCACGAGTCACACCACGCGCACGCGGAGCTGATCGCGGTCGATGACGTTGCTCGTTCCGGGCTCGGTGACGGTGATGCTCATCGCGCCGTCGGTTGCCACACGCACAGTGAGCGCGAGCTTTGGTACGCCTCGGGGCGCACGCTTCTGGATCGGAAAGCGAAAGCGCACGACGGGTTCTACCCCTTGTACGAGGTTCACATCGAGCGCATCCTGATCGTCCGTTCGCGTCGAGAGCACCTCGGTGCGGTGGATGGGCAGCGTGCGGCCCTTGTCGAGGAACGGGATCGTGTTGGTCGGCGTCACGAACGACACCGCCTCGGCGAGTCGCGTCTGCCCAGGCACCCCCGGCTCGACGACGACTCCTGGCGAGTCCAGACGAGACTGCGCACCGCAGTAGTCGCACCGAACGACGGACCCCGCGTCGAGGCGAAGCGGCGCGATGCAGTTGGGACAGCGAGCGATCTCCGGCATCGAACCGATGATATCGAACATCGATGATCCGAGTGATCGAAAGTGCGACTTCCAACGCGGCGATCCCGTCTATGGCGCGAGGGAATTGCGGAGCGAGGTGGAGCGTAAGAGTCAGTCTTGCGCAGAGTCATCCTTTTCTGTTTCGCGCTGACCGCGTGTCACCGCCACGAAGCGAGCGAGTGCACCGAGCCGGAGACCTACGTCCGCGACCACGACTCCGATCGCGCGGACCACGAGAAGTTCTTCGGGCTTTGGCGAGAGCGCACGGAAGTGGAGGTCGAGTTCGCGCCAGATCTCGACGGCGACGGACGCAACGACGTGATGGCGCATGGTCACGACGAGTGCGGCAGCGGCGGGTGTACCTGGGACTTGTTCCTCTTCGGCTCTTGCAGTCGTCACCTCGGCTGGGTTCTCGGCGACGAACTCACAGTCTCGACGACGTGTGGTGGCGAAATACTCGTGCACCGATCACGCAACCCTCAAATATCTGTGATGGAGTCCACCGACCTTGGGAAGACTCACGATCTTCCCATCACTCGGCTCTTCGACTGATCTGCCGGTCGGCGCATCGCTTTCCAGTGACATGTGCGGGCGGTCATTATTGTAATAATCGATGTACGCGCGCACGGCGGTGAGCAGCTGTCGCTCGCTCCACACGATCAAGTGGTCGAGCAACTCCCGACGAAGCGTGCCCACGAATCTCTCCGCGTAACCGTTCTGCCAAGGAGACCGCGGAGAGATAAGGAACTGCTCAATGCCGAGGCGCTCGCCGCGCGCGTTGAACACTGCTCGCTCAGTTCGGGTTGCAGGGACCGTCGCAGAACGGTTTGATGTCCCCATTGCGGAAGAACTCGTTCGCCTGGTCCATCGATGGGCGCAGACTGCGAACCGAATCGTGGGGATCGTCGCCCAGGGTCATCGGCCGGTTCCCCAACGGGGCGGGCGGCAAACCAAAGTCATATTCCACCATGGCGGACCCATCCGTGAGCGGCCCGCTGACGGTCGGCACTCCCCATACTTCGCGGTTCACCGGACCGAAATTCTTCGCGCCGATCGTCCGTGCGATGAAATGCGCCCCGAGCGGCGTCACTTGGTGGTCACCAAGTGCAACGTGCATCAGCACGCGGTGCGCCGGTGTGTTGGGGAACATGTCCGTGGCGAGATAGGGCACGTAACCATCGGGCTCCGTGCGGTCCCACGTGAGCTGAAACAAACCCTCGACGATCCTCATGTCCAACGTGTTGCCAAACGCGCCCTTGAGGAGCAGCTTGAAGCCGCTAAAGTCGGCGCTTCGGTCGAGCAGGAGGTTGTATGGCGCGCCCAGCTCCCCAAGCAATCCGCGGGTGACGTCCGTCGAAATCGACATGTACGTAGTGCCGAAGATCCCGCCTTGGCTGTCGCCACGGTAATAGGCGTGGGTCGGATCGAGGATGGTCTTTCCGCCGATCTGCAGGTTTGGGTCGTCCTTCATCCGGCCGATCATCATGCGCATGGCGAGGAGGGCGTTGACGACGCCTTGGTGCTGTCGATCGACGACATGCTGAAAGATGTCGATGTCGTACAGCATGGCATTGATCACAGTATCGTTGTCCTCGTGAGCCATCCCCACCCAGTCAACGGCGATGCCGACGTAGTCGTACAGATCGCACATCTCGGCGAAGTATCCATTGATGCCCTCGTTCATGCCGCCGAGCAAGCCGTGCCCATTTTGCAAGATGGCCGCGGGGGCGGCGGGGGTCGCGCTGTTGGGTACGAGGATGACGAACCCGTATTGCGCGGTCCCGTTGCGCGCTGGCTTGCCATCGGCGCCGCGGAAGATGCGCTCGTCGTCGCCTGGGTCCGGGCGATTGAGATAGAGCGGGACGGTCATCCTGCCGTGGAGGCGCTTGGCGAGGTGTGGGTTCGGGGCGATCTCGACGTTGTCGATGGTGTACGTCGGACCCAGCGCGCCCACTTGGGCGAGGGCATCGTCGCGCATCGCGATGAGGTCACCCGTGGTGTTCGCGCGGCTCGCGGTCGTGTAGTCCCATGCGAGTTGGAGCGAGCTCCGATCGATCCCTGCGGCGGCGAGCTTGCCGAAAATGTCCTCGAAGTGGCTTCGCCTCCCCTCGAGCACGGCATTGTGCGTCACGCTTCGATCGCGCAGCGCGCGGAACGCAATACTCGGGGTAATCACGTTGCCACTGGCATCGACGACTCTTCGAATGGCTGCGATGTAACGCGTCGAGTCCTTCAAGCGCCGCACGGGGTGAATCATGAGCGCGCGCGGCTCGTCGGCAAACGTCACGAAGTCGAGCTCGGCAAAGTGTGGGATTAGCTCGCCCGTCGACGCATCCATCAAGATCGTCCGAGACGAGGGAAGTATGGAATCCGCGATGTGGTCTTCATCCGGCAACCCCGTTGCCGTCGCGCCCACGAGATAGGTGGTCGCCTCCGCACCCGGCGAGAACCCATCACGCCAGCTGAACTTGCTCGGAGCGACTGGCTTGCCGAGGCGTGGCGTCGGGAGCGTGTTCGCGCCGAACGCGAGGTGCCCATCGGCTCCTCGCCAGAGGTCGTTGGGAAAGGGCAGCCCACAGCGCTCCGGCACGATCGGATCGCATCCGTCTGGCACGCCGACCGGCTCGCCGAGCGGGGCGGGCTCGCTCGAACACGAGCCCAAGACGCACACCAACAGTCCTGCAACGGCACGAGCAGTCGAGCACATGACTCGTGCCAACGCCCCACCTGCGCGGCGAGTCGGCGTGGAGATGTAGCGGGGGTCGTTCATGACGATCATCGTAGTTCATCGCCAACTCCGATCGCCAGGCCCGTTCGTCGGCGGGGCCTGAAGGGACGCTGCGGAGACGGCGCGAGCTCGGGCGCGCGCGCTATCTCTCCTTCATGCGGTTCGTGTCCTCGCCTTTCGACCTCGCGAGTCTCGGTCAATCGCACTCTGGGCTTCAACGTTGGCACGGCTCTTCGATTCTGGGCCCGGTTGTCGGCCTCGTGCTCACTGCCTGCGCTACCGGGGCAGCGCCGCCGCCGGATGACCCACAGGCGACCGACGCGTCGGTCGATGCCGCCGTGAAGGTCGACGGCGGCGTTTCGCTCACCCAAGCGTGCGCAGACAATGCCACGCAATACTGCGCCCAATACAACACGTGCTTTCCCACCGGCATGCACTACGCATACGGAGACGTCACCAAGTGCGCCGCCGTCGTCACCACGGGCTGCACGTTCGCCGTGTCGGTCCCTGACAAGGGGTGGACCGGCGACGCGCTCGAAGCTTGCGTGAAGGGGCGCTCGGCCATGACGTGCAGCGACTTTCTACATGGGAAGAACTATCCGGCCGTTTGCTATCCAAAGGGCGCACGCGCAGACGCGACCAACTGCTTGTATGGCTCTCAATGCCAAAGCGGCTATTGCAAGATTGCCAGCGGCCAGACGTGTGGCACTTGCGTCCCCTTCGCGGCACAGGGCGCGGCGTGCAACGCGACCGCCGATTGCAAGCCTGGGCTCCTCTGCGCGAACAACGCGACTTGCGCCGCGCCCGCCACTCAAGGGGCAGTATGTGACGACGCGCATCCTTGCTCGCAAGAGCTCTATTGCGACAAGACCGCAATGAAGTGCCAGAAGCCAGGCGGTCCCGGCACGCCGTGCTCGCCCACTCTCGCGAGCGCCGACTGCGACTACTTCCAGCTCTCCTATTGCGATGGCATGTCCTGCAAGACCTACGGCCTCGCCGAGGACGGGCAAGCGTGTGGGTCGATCATGAACCAGCCTTACACCCTCTGCGCGAGCGGCGAGGGCTGCCTGAGCGGCGTGTGCACGATGGGGGGCGACGTCGGCACGCTCTGCGATCCTTCCAAAGGCTTGAATTGCCTTGGCACGAGCTCGTGCACGGCGGGCGTTTGCACTGCACCAAAATACAACTGCAAGTGACGAACAGTTGCGTTCACTCGCGAAGAACGCGACTGCGGACCGAAGACCGGCCGCAACGATCCGTGTCCGTGCAAGAGCCGCAAGAAGTGCTCCGAGCCGAAGGCGCGGACTGAACGCGCTGCGCCGGTTGTGCGTGGGTAGAGTCTGGAACTGCTTCGACAAGGGCAGCAACCGCATCGAGGGTGTGCGCGCGAGGAGGACGCTCGAAAACACTTCGCCAAGTACGACTCCCCACGCCTCGATGAACGCGAAGAGTCGCTCTCTCGGCTCGGCGTCATCGCTCTCGCAAAAAAATAGTTCTTGCTCCTTGATGTCGGTGACCGACCCCTTGTCGTAGGCGACCAACTGCATGGTGACACGAAGTCCGTCGTCCTTCCCGGTTGCGGAAACGAACACCATCTCTCCGCCATCCTCAGGCGTCGCTCCGTAAACCGGAAACACGGCTCGGAAGCAACTCTCGATGTCCTCAATCTCTGGCTTCATGATCGCTCGCGGAAGGTCGCATGCAGAACTGCTTTCGCCAACGTACGTCGACGTGGAAGGGGCCGTCGGAGAATCTCTACACCGCAGCCTACGTCCTCGGCGGCGGCAACGCCTATACGCTCGGCACGCAAGTCGGGTATTGCGCCTAGTGACCGCGGGACCGGGGACGGGGACGGGAGCGGGGACGGGGACGGAGGACGGGACGGGGACGGCGACGGGGACGGAAACGGAATGGGAAGATGGGAAGGTGGGAAGGTATCCCGCAACGCGTCTACGGCAACGCCCGCGCAAACAGCGAAACGATCCGATCAACCGTCACCCGGATGGAAGGCTCCGTGGCGGAGCGCACGTGCGTAACAAGCCACACACGTTGACTCGGGAGTTCCTCGATCGCGAAGAGCCTCTGTAGGCCCGGCTCGCGGTCGCCCCACGCGAGCGTCAGCGGCACGACGCCGTGTCCGTGTACGGCCGCCGCGACGAGCGCCGGCATGCTGCTCGATCGAAACACCGGCCGAATGCCGGGCCGTGCGGCGAGCCACTTCGTTATCGGCATCGCGGCGAGTTCGGCGCTCGGCAACAGCACGTCGTGCCCGTGCAGCTGCGCCGCAGCGCGCGGCAGGCCACGGGCGCGGACGTATGCGGGAGAGGCGAAGAGCCCGAAGCCCATCTTGGCGACGACGCGCGCACGCAGCGAGGCGTCGGTCGACTTCGCGAGGCGCACGGCGACATCCGCCTCGCCGCGCGACAGGTCGAGCGAGCGGTTGCCGGCGAACAACTCGATCGCGAGGTCTGGGTGGTGCTGGCGCACGTCGAGCAGACCCTCCGCGACCAAGAACGGCGCGAGCGCTTCGGTGGTAGCGACGCGCACCACGCCGCTCGCCTTCTGCCCGCGCTCCCGCGCCGCAAACTCGAGCGCCAGCGCCTCCGTCTCCATCCGCTCGGCGTGCGCGCGCAGGCGTTCGGCGGCCGCGGTGGGACGTACTCCGTCGCGCGTGCGCACCATGAGCTTCGCACCAAGACCTTCTTCGAGCGCTTGAAGACGGCGGCTCGCCGTCGAGCGGTCCACGCCGAGCCGCTTGGCCGCATCTTGCATGCTCGCGCCGCGCAACAAGAGGAGCAGCACTCGCACGTCGTCCCATTGCATGCGTGCAAAATTGCACGGCAAGCGTGCGCTGACACGTCTTTTCAACGGGGCGCCGCGAACGCATGCTGGTCTACGGAGGCGACGACGATGACGACGACATATCGCGCGGTGATGCTGAACGGCAAAGGCGGGCTCGATCAGCTGGTCGACAAGGAATTCACCCTCGAGCCGCCCAAACCAGGCGAGCTGCGCGTCAAGGTGCGCGCGACAGGCGCGGGGTCGACCGACGTCACGATGCGCACGGGCTACTATCCCTATCGGCCGCCGTTCCCGTTCGTACCCGGCTACGAAGCGCTCGGCACGGTCGACGCGATCGGAGACGGCGTCGAAAGCTTTCAGGTCGGGCAGCGTGTGTGCGCGCTCACGGTGCACGGCGGCTATGCGGAGTACCTCACGCGCTCCGCCGAGGATTTCGTCGGTGTGCGCGACGGACTCGACGACGCCGAGGTCGTCGCGCTCATCCTCAACTACGTCACCCAGATGATCCACCGCGAGGCGAAGCTCCAGCCTGGGCAGACCGCGCTGGTGACGGGCGCGAACGGCGGGGTGGGCACCGCGCTGCTGGAGCTGCTCGCGGCGCACGGCGTCCGAGCGATCGGCGCGGTGTCGAAGAAGCACGAGAAGCTCGTGACCGAGCTAGGCGGCACGCCTGTCCCGTCCCGTGGCGTTCCACTCGACGCGTCGGTGCGCGCGATCGTCCCAGAAGGAGTCGATGCTGCGTTCGACGTGCTGGGCGGCGCGGGCACCGGTGAATGCGTGCGCGCGACCAAGCGCGGCGGCGTGGTCGTCGGCTACGGCTTCATGGCCACGCAGGTCAACGGCGTGCCGAGCAACTGGCTCGTCCTGCGCGGCTACCTCTCGCTGATCGTGGGCGCGTTCCTCCGCGGACGCCGCGGCACGTTCTACGGCATCACGGCGGTCTACCGAAAAGACAAGGGCCCCTTCCGCGAGGACCTTCCCAAGCTGATGGATCTCCTCGAAGCGGGAAAAATCAAGCCGCGCATCGCGAGCAGGCTGCCGCTCTTGGCAGCCCGTCGAGCGCAAGAGATGCTCTTGGACGGCGGGCTCGAGGGAAAGATCGTCCACCTCGCATAGATGAGGGCTCGCCTTAGGTCGAAGAATCTACTTCGATCGGTGTACTCTTACCCATGGCTCTCGCGCGATCGCTCGGCTTCATCCTCCTCTGCGCATGCGGTACCCACGTCGCTCCCGCTGCACAACGCGACACAATTCCTCAGGCCTCCTTCCCATCGCCCGCACCCATCGCACCGGACGCCGCCATCACAGCTCAATCCGTGGACGCATCCATCGCTGATACGTCCACTGAGGAGCTTCGTGCACGCGTCCTTGCTCTCCCCCTCGTGCAAGTGCTGGCAGCAGCTCCTCTCCCAAAGCCGCCGCCCCAGCCACCTCAGCCACCTCCGCCTCCTCTTACCGCTGGGCACGATCGCTTCGGGACCGGCAACACGCCGGTCGCTGTGAAGCTCACTGACGGTGGACTCCGAATGAGCCAAGGACTTCCCCCAGAAGTCATCCGTCGCATCGTCCGCCAGAACTTCGGCCGCTTTCGCCTCTGCTACGAGAACGCCGTGCGCTCGAATCCCGACTTGAAGAAGGCGACGCTCGTGGACCGCTTCGCCATCGCGGCATCGGGTGCGGTCGTGTTCAGCGAACCGACGACCGATCCGCAAGACGCGTTCCCGAGCTGCGTCGCGCGAGGCTTCCTGGACCTCACGTTTCCGCAGCCCGAAGCGGTCTCGCTCGTCGCCGTAGAGTTCACGATCGGCTTCGAGCTGTCCGACGGCGCCAAGCACTTCTCCTTGTGATCCAAAGCGGACGTCGTCTCTCACGCAGCGTTCCCCGGCCTCAGCGCCGCACCCCAATCATTCGTTATGGCCGAATAAGTCAAAAACGACGACATCATCGCCCCTGCAAACCCCGCCGAAAACGAATCCTGCCCAGTCAACCACAACCCCTTGATGGTGGTCTGCGGGCGCAGCCAATGGGTATGTCGCACGAACCGATCCCCACTCGGCTCGAGTCCCAACGAACACCCAGCCCACGCCCGTGGATTGCACCCCATGGGAAGGCCGGCCCGCAGCACCCGTGGAGTCTTCCCACGAAGCTGAGGCATGTGCCGATGCACCACCTTGGTTAGATTCTCCGCGACCGCGCCGCGAAACTCCTCCCGAAACACAGCGTCGCGCTTGCTGCGTTCTACCCAAGGCCGAATCCCCTCCGCGAGGGCCACCACAGTAGATTTGTTGGGATACCTCTGCGCATGCAACGGATCTCGCGCCGACGGACTCAACAAATACCCACCCATCCCGTCGAGTTTCATCTCAGACTTGTACAAATCGTCTGCTTTCGACAAATCCCACTTCGAGACTCCCTCATAGCTGGGCATGTGCCACACGACCTGCTTGGGAAGATCGATCTCTTCGTCGTATCCAAGAAACAAATACACATGCGACGGGCTGGGCCCGATGTCGTCAAATCGCTGGCGGTACCCGTGCCGCGTGGACACCTCTGGGGCGAGCATCTCCATGAAGGTCGTGTACGCAGACGCGTCGCTGATGACGAGCTTGGCGCGAATCTCCGTACCGTCCTCCAGGCGTACGCCCACGGCGCGATCATTCTCCACGAGGATGCGTTCGACAGGCGACGACACAGCGACCTGCCCACCCGCCCCTTCGATGATCGGCACCACGCACGCTGCGATCTGCCCAGCGCCTCCAACTGGGTAGTACGCGCCATGACGGTAGTGAAACAAGTTGACCGCATGAAACGCGAACGGCGCTTGTTCTGGCGTGCGACCGTGATTGCCGTACATGTACGAAAAGATCGCGGCGAGGCGCTCAGAGAACTTCAGCTCTCCACGAAAGACTTCGTTCACGCGTCGCTGCATGTACGAACGCCACTTGCCTCCCGTCGCGCGATAAAGACCTTCGCGCACGGCGACCGGCATGATCTCGGGCATGAGTTTGGTAGCGGCCCACGACGTCGCCCACCACTCGATCTTTTCTTCGAGCGCGTAGTACCCACGCACGTCTCCTTCCCCTGGGAAGAGCCGCTCGACCCACTCGATGTTTTTTTCAGGCGACGAGAACCACTCGTAAACGTCGTCGCCGAAGCAAGCCGTCTCGTGCACGTCAGGCATCTTCGCCCACATGAGTTGGTTGCCTGTGATGAAGTCGATGGCTGGGCGATAGACCCCTCGACCGATGCGAGGATCCATGTCGCCGACCGAGTCGAGTCCGCTCGGAAACTCGAAGCCGTCGATCTCATGACAGTGCGTGCATCCGCCAGGAACGATGTTGGCCTCGAGCAAGAGCACACGCATGCCGCGCTTCTGCGCGAGCAACGACGCAATGCCGAGTCCTCCGATCCCCGAGCCGATCACAATCGCGTCGGGGTTCGTGAGGTAGTTGGTCGGCCGCTTGTATCGGCTCTTCGCCGGCGACTCGAAAGTGTTGAGCGCAGGACCAGTGTGGACGAGACCAGGCTCGTAAAAGAGGGGTTTCATGCTCGGAGTGCGGAAGTACGGCAGGTGGCCACTCGACTCGATGACTTCCGTCAAGTCACAGTCGGGGGCCGCCGCTCCTCATGGTCAGTCCTGTTCGATGATGCGCGCGAGCGGCTCTGCGGAACTCAGGTGAAAACCCTCTGCTGTCGTCTCGAGCCATCCGTCTTTTTGCCAGCGACTCACCGTGCGAATGACTGTCTCCACGCGCGCGCCGACGAGCCGTGCGAGCTGCGCACGCGACAGCACGACAGGCACATGAACCTTCCCATCCTCGGTCTCGTCGCCAAACCGCTCGACGAGATGTTGCATCAACACGGCGAGACGCTTGTCGACCGTCCCTGCTGACATGACGTCGATCTTCGCGCGCAGCACCTTGGCATGTCCAATGAGCGACCGATTCACCGCCGCTCCAACAGGTGGCTGTTCGCGAAGCGCAAGGAGCACGGCAGGCGCGCGGACTCGGAGCACCTCGAGTGATTCGCTGATGGCCACTGCGTCTGCGGGATACACCGCGTTCTCGACGACCGCGAAATCACCCACGCTCTCTCTCGGTCCAAAGAGGCCCATCATCGTCGAGCCGCCGTTGGGAGTGGGACGACGCACCTCGACGAGTCCCGTCTGGATCAGCGTGAAGTGCGTGGCCTCGTCGCCCGTTCGCCACAGGTACTCACCGTCGGCGTAAGTTCGCGGCATCGTCTCTGCGACGAGCCGTGTGAGGAGTGCGTCGTCGAGGCCGGCGAATAGTTGACTGACTTTCAACCGCCGTATGATCTCGGCTGGAGAAAAAGCGGAGCGCTCGCGGACGCTGACCAATGTCATCCTTGGATCACTCGGAGACTTCGTCGAGCGGCAGTCGGCACGGACCGAGACTCATGATTGCGTTCAGGTGGCAAGTACGCACAACCCGGATCTTCCGCCATGGGATCACCTGTCGCCGCATAAGCACGCGCACGCGAACCCCCGCAAATGAGCTTGAATGCGCAGCGACCGCATTTGCCGCCGAGTCCGTTCGCGTCTCGCAACTGCACGAAGAGCGGTGAGCGACGGTAGATCTGTTCGAGAGGCTCGCTTCGAACATTGCCCGCGCGAACAGGAAGAAATCCGCTCGGCATCACGTCGCCCAGGTGAGATACGAAGAGAAATCCGACTCCGTCATTGATGCCACGAGGCCCGCGCGCCATCCCATCCGCGTCGACGTCATCGTGGACACCGATGGCCGATCGCTTCGCGTGTGCCTGGTAGGCGATGCGGCGAAACTGGGGAGCGGCAGTCGTCTTCACACCGAACGGAAGTGTGCGAGCCATCGACTCCAAACGCACGAGCGCGTCTTCGATTTCGTGCGCGTCGAGGGTGAGTGCCTTTGTCGCCCGACCCGTGGGCACAACGACAAAGACACTGAGGAGTGCAGCGCCCACGTGCGATGCCAGGGCCACGATGCCGTCGAGGTCCCCGTAGGTTCGGCGCGACAGTGTGAAGTTGACCTGGCGCTCGAGTCCGAGCGTGCGCGCGTCGGCGAAGATGCGCATGGCGTGAGCGAAGCTCCCAGCCACGCCGCGAAACGCGTCATGCGCCTCCGCAGTCACGCCGTCGACGGAGACTGCAATGCGCGCGAGTCCGGCTCGCGTGAGTTGCGCGAGGAGCTCGAAGGTGACGAGCGGCGTGCTCGAGGGAGTGAGCGCCATCGTCAAACCGCGCTGGGCGCCGTGCTCGACCAGCGCAACGAGATCCGGTCGCTTGGCTGGGTCTCCCCCGGTGAGGACCACAATGGACGTTCCCATGTCGGCCATCGCATCGAGCAGCGCGAAACCCTCATGCGTGGCGAGCTCGAGCGGGTGGCGCTGAGAGACTGCGCAAGCGCGGCAATGCACGCAAGCCAGATCGCAAGCCTGGGTCACTTCCCAGATCGCGACCAGAGGGTGATCCGCCATGTCGAAGGCGATACGACGGGAACGATCGAGACCTGCACTCGTGTTGATCGAAGTCACGACCCGTACTTACGCACGAGCCGGGCCACCCCCGCTCATCGTGTCATCCTGAGCGAAGCGAAGGACCCCCTGAGTGAAGCGAGCCCGGATCATCCAGTTATCCTGCGTGCCGCTCAGCCGCGCGAACGATCCCTCGGTGGATCCTTCGCTTCGCTCAGGATGACACTGGTGCGCAAAACCGGCGTTGTGGCGCAGATTCTTCGTCGGGTCATCCCATGCGTGCGTGGGCCACGAGCGCCGCAGCCGTCATCGTCACCACTGCCGCGAAGGCCCAGCCAACGCGACGGACCTGTCGTGCCGCTGGGCGTGCAGCCACCACGATAAGCGCGACCACGACAACCGGCAGAGCAGTCGCCACCATCGCGAAGCCTTCCACGAACGCGATCGCGCCGACCGCTGCGATCGCGAAGACCAGCGAGGGCATGCGCTGCCGCTCCACTGCACTCCTAGCGGTAGCAGTACGCACCGCAGACGTGGAGAGCGCAAACGCGAACGCCCACACACACCAAGCGGCGATGGCCTCGGAAGGTCTGACACCCGAAGCGACCGCGACCGGCATCGCCATTGCTGGTAACGCCGCTCCAGCGATCGTCTCGCCGAGCAGCGTGCGATCCGCGTCACGGAGCGCAAAACCAGCCGCCAAGACGACAAGCGGCAACACGATCATCACAGGCACTCTCGTCGCGGGCGCGAGCAGAAGTCCGACGGCCGCGAGCACGACGGTCAACACGCCGAGTGCCATCATTCGCCTTCGAGCCCGCTCACCATCGACACGCTGAGCACGACTTCCGCGATGTCCCCACACGACGCGCGCAGGCTCGTGAGCGAAGAACGCGCAGACTGCCGAAAGCGCGAGCAAGGCTGCCGCAGGGGTGGTCTTGCCACTCGCAAGCGCCGCAAACATAGGAAGTCCAAGCTGGGCATACGCACCGTGCTCCCGGGGCAGCAGACTTCGGATGGGACAACCCCCTCTCGCGATCGAGGCCATGGGTGGTTCATGGAGGTTGGGCGACGGCTGGCTCATGACTTTTGTCATGGGCTGCTCCAGCGTCTTGTCCCAGGCACTGGAACATGCGAGTGGGACCCATCGAACACTTCTTGACCGCGGACCACGTCCGCCTGGACAAGCTCCTTGCGGAGGTGGAGACATCGAGCCCTCCCAATGCGGACGCCTACGCGGAGTTTCGTCATGCTCTGCTTCGGCGCATCGCAATGGAAGAGGACGTGCTCCTCGATCTCGCGAGCGATGCCTGCGGCGGAGAACCGCTGTTCATCGCAAGGCAGCTCTTGAAAGACCATGGGGAGCTCGCGTCGCTGCTCATGCTCTCGCCGACCGCAGCGCTCTGCGACACGCTCCGGATGTTGCTCGCCCGCCACAACGCGCTCGAGGAAGGTCCAGTTGGCTTGTACGCGACTTGCGATGCGCTCGCGGGCGCCGACGCGGAAGCTGTCGTCGATCGGTTGCGCGCCGTGCCGACTCTGTACGAGATTCATTGAGCACCACCAACGCAAGCGCTGCGCCAACCTCTTGCTCATCAGAACTGGATCGTCCGAGCCTCGCGTGACATCCCCCGCAGACTCTGCCGCGGTCGATAGAACTCGCGCCACAGCTTGAGGTAGCCATCGAGCAATGCTTCAGGAGACATTTGCTTTGGCCGGAAGACCACATTCGCGTCGTTGTAGAGCGACCAGTCACGTGTGAGGACGCGCTCCTCCACGACCAGTCGCTTGTAGAGAGGCGTGCCTGGGTAGGGCGTGGTGATCGCGAACTCTGCCTTCACGATCTTCGCGTCGTTGGCGAACTCGAGCATGCGATCGAACACGCCCTCATCGTCCTCGTCATTGCCCACGAGAAACGACGTGTACGGTTCGATGTCGTGATCGTGCGCTCTGGTGATCGCGTCTTTGGCTTTCTGCAGCGCGACGGGATCTTTGCCAGTGAACGCTGCTCGTGTGATCGGATCGAATCCTCCCACGAGGTAGAACATCTTGATGCCAGCGCACCGCATTCGCGCGAGCGTGGCCTCCGGTGTCGCCAGGATCATCGGCATCGACACGCCCAGGTAACTGATGGACGCCTGGCCGCGGTCTGCCAACGTCTCGATGATCTCCATGAAGCGACGATTGGA
>JAYVXK010000740.1:0-4957 GCA_043785265.1 Myxococcales bacterium
AAGGAGCCGCCGATCGTACGCGATTGGTAGACCGCGTCGGTCTTGGCGACTTCTCTGGTGGGAGCAGTCGGACGCGGTGCTCGGAGCCCTACTTCACCACCGGAGGGCACCTTTGAGCCGATGATTGATTCGTCAGTCCTCGCCGTGACCAAGCCGTCGATCGAGTGCACCCATCTTGTGAGATGCCTAGAAATAGGCGTTTCAAGCGCGAGATGGTGAAAAGCAATCACGCGCCCTTGGAGGGATGTCAAACGCACTTCGCACGCGAGGCGATCGAATGCCGCGCGTGTGGCAACGTTTGACGACACTGGGGTGCCTGCTGATTTTGTTGCTCACTACTATTTGTTGTCCCCTCTAGACTGCGTCGTTGTCCCGTGCGCGACCTACTTCTCTTTCGACTGCTCATGGACCGTGCGTGGGATGATCCCGCGCTGCCTGAGTTGCTCGGCGGCCTCGCGAAGCCATCGCTGCGCGATCGCGTTCCGTATTTTGGTTTGTTGCTCGAGCTGATCGCCGAGGGTCCCAAGTCGCTGCGCCCGATGGCGCTCGACGCGCTCGCAGGTGCCGAAGGTTTCGCCGCAGTGCGGACGATCGTGTCGACGCTGGACGACCCATCGACGCGAGGCTCTGCTGTGCGTGCGCTTCGTCGCGCCGCCGAGGCGCACCCTGCGCGCTGGACCCACGCGCTCTTTCATCCCGATCCGGAGGTGCGTCTCGCTGCCACCGCAGAAGCGAGTCCCGATCAGGCGCGGCACCTCGAGTTGTACTTGGTGAGCGACGAGTTGACTCGCGAGCGAGTCGTCGCGCGAGGCCTCACCAATCCGCGAAACGTCATCGCTCCGCTCTTGGACTTTGCTCGTCGCAAACTGCTGACGCCCGCAATCGTGCGGCCCCTCGTCACGCAGGCGGGCCTCACCGAGTGGCTCAAATCAAGCCGCGCGCGCAGTGACGCGGTGACGGCCGAGTATCTTGCGTCAGCCAGTCGCGATGCCGGGCCTCTCGATTCGGTCCTCGAGCGTCAAGAGGACGACCTCGATGATCTGTTCGAACTCTTCTGGCCGAGTGATCCCAAAGAAGACACGTTCGACAAGTTCGTGCGCGGCGCATATGCATCGCTCGCGGAGACACCCGCGCGCGCGGCGTGTTCGATGTTGCGTGTCGCGCGAGCGCATGGCGGCTTCTGTCGTGGCGCGTTGACGACGCTTCTTCGCCTTCATCTACCCGCGCTCACGTGGGAGTGGATCGCTCGCGGCGAACGCGAGCGCGCAGCGATGGGCTTGTTCGACTTCACCGACGACGTGGACCTGCCCGAGAGTGAGATCCTGCCGCTGCTCTGGTCACCGATCTGCACGCACCCAGACGGAGGCCCGGATTTGTCGATGATCGGCGCTGTGTTGTCGCGGCTGACCGAGCACTCGGCTCCGAACGAGACGCGTCGACGCGGGGTCGCCGCACGCCTGTGGGTCGGTGAGGCCACTCTCGTGGCGACTCTCACCCTGCGCCCCGAAGCGTCCGTTGGATTCCTCTTCATGGCGGAGCAGGACAATGTCGATCCGATTCGGTTGATCAAACAGATCCAATCGACGCGCGCGCGACGCAAACTCCTCACCGCGTTTGCGCGCGGTACGCCGCCAGTCTATTTCGTGTTGCTCGAGCTGTGCGAGGTGCTCGATGTGGCGGCGGTTGCGGAGGCGCTCGTCACCGAAAAACACACGGCGGTTCGCGCGGACGCGTTGGCCGCGGTCCTCGTGCGCAAGCTTGGCGCAGAGGCTTCGATGCAAGCGCTGGGTCCCTGGCGCGGTGCGCGACGCTCGGCTGGTGACCCTGCGCGTGCGGCAGAAGGCGATCTGGCGAGCAGCATGGTCTTCGCTTCTGCGAAGGAGCACACGACCGAAGCTTGGGTGGCCGCGGTGATCGCCTCGAGCGCGCTGCCATTCGTGCTCGACTTGCTCGATCGCGAGACGACCTTCCCATACGGCAAAGAGATGGCGCTGGCGGCTGCGCTGCGCGGCGAGCAAGACGCGCAAGGCAAGTTGTTTGGTTCTCTTCCGACTCACGCGACCAACGCTGCGATCCGCGCGTGGGCCGAAAAACGCACGCCCGCGGGGCCTCCGCCGAAGATCGTTCCGCTCACGGCGACGACTTCGGAGCAGGAGCGTCTCGTCGCCACCTGTCCACTCGCCGACCTCGACAAACACTTGGCGCCCTTGTCCGCGGGCGGTGCGCGCGGAGTCGCTGCGTTGCTTGCACGGCGAACGGATCACGCGCCGAGCGTGTCTGCGTGTGTGGCGCTGCTCGCATCACCGGATGCGATCGAAGAGACGGACGCGCAACTCGCACGCTACTTGAGCGTCGATCCGCGCTTCTTGGAAGACGTCGAGACTGCGCTCGTCGCGCGCTTCTCGCATCGCACGGCGCGACTCTCACCACTGGGTCATGCCTGGCTGTGGCGATGGGAGCGACACGCGAAGGCTGCGTTCGATGACGCACTTGCGCGTGGAGATCTCGGCCATGCAGTGCGCGAGCAGAGCAAGCTCGTCACGCCCATCGCGCGCATGCACTCGATGGCGGCGATCGCGCATTGGCTTTCGCTGATGGTGAGGCGTCAGCGAGAGAGCTTCCGCGCGTTGCTCACGCCAGAGTTCTTCGACGCGCTGGTATTGGCGCTGCCGAATGTGGAAGGTCCGTGGGCGGCCGAGGTGTTTGCGACACTGGTTCGCGAGCGCGAACACGTGATCGCTCTCGAAGCCCTCGTGCCACGCGTGCGCTTCATTCTGGCTGATTTACCGATGGAAACGCGCGCGCGCCTCTCTCGATGGCTCGACTCCGAAGGACTTCCCGTGCAGCGCCCGACTGTCGCGCGCGGAGTGCTCTCGAGCGACCTGGCCGCACGCGTGCGAGGCTCGAACGATCTCGACGAACTCGAGCAAGCGTGCAAATCACCCGACACTGCGCTCGTGCACGAAGCGGGAACACGCCTGCTGGTTCTGGGTGAGAGTGGTCGGGAGCGACTCGCCAATGTGCTCGAACTCGCGACCAGTGTCGCCGATGTCCGGCCGCTCGCGGAGAGCCTTTCTCTGTGGGAGGAGGGTCCCGCACTCGATCGCGCACGCGAGTTGATGAAGTCTGCAGCCGCGGCCGAGTTGAGATTTCGCCTTGCGCTCGGCTTCATCGAACGCGGCGAAGTCAACGCACGCGCGATCGCAGTGTCCTGCGCGCTCGAGCCCACAGCCGAGCGATGGTTCGAGACCAAAGACTGGGAACGCACACTCAAGAACGGCGGCGACGAGATCGCCCTCGCGCGAGCACTCGTCACGTCGTCGCATCCGCACGCGTACTTGCGCGCGGTGAGCGTGGTGATGGCAAGCGACGTTGGGCAAGATGCGATCGACGCATTGCGCGCGTTCTTGGAGACCGGCACGCTACGCATGGGATCGCTCCGTCGAACGGCGGCCGCGTATCTTCATGCTCGCGGCGATTTTTGGGCGTTTCCGCTGGTCATGCAGCAGCAACTCGATGACACCAAAGGCGCATCGACTCTGCTGGTTGGTGCGTCCGCGCGCTTGGTCGAGATGACGACGCTCGCCTTTTTAGCCGCGGGCAATGTCACCGCGAAAGAGGGCACGCTGCTGCATCATCTCGAGCCGAGCGGCATCGACCCAATCGCGCTCGAAGACGCGACTGCGATCGTCCTGACGACAGCGACCAGTGATTCGATTCGGCAAAAAGTCGCCGGCAAGCTTCGTGGCGCGTTTGGCATGGGGCGACTGCGCAAGCTCCGCCGCGTCGCCGACACGTTCGCGTGGGGAGTGCGCACGGGCCGCGATTTGCTCGGACGAATGTTCCGCGTGCAGATGACAGGAGGCGGCAGTCTCGGGCACACGCGTCTCAAGGAGAGTCGCATCTTCGTCACGCCGCTCCCTCTTTTGCGGGGCGATCAGCACGGTCGCGAGATCGTCGAAGGGCTCATTTTGCACGAACTCGGTCATCACATGTATCACCGCAGCGCAGGCGCGGAGAAAGTCTGGGCCGAGGCCGAGAAGGAAGGTCTGCACGGTCTGCTCAATCTGGTGGCGGACGAACATCTCGAGCGCAACCTTCGAGCGATCGATCCAGAGTATGGCGATCGACTCAAGCGACTGGCGGCGTTTGCGTTTCAACACACCGAGCGAGAGATCGTCGTCGACACACTTCTTGGTCATCTCGGCGGGCGAGCATTCGAGGTGCTCTCGACGACGCGGCTCGGCGTGGCCAAAGACGACACGTCTGTGTTGGTGGAGAGCGGCACGTTGCTCTCGATGATGGAGCGACAGGGTCTCGCCTTCTCGCGCTTCGTGCGCGCGCTGCGCATGGGCCTGGGCAATCGCCACGACGATCCACGAGTCGCGCGCGCATTGACCCTATTTCAAGGCAGATTTCGTCACTCCGAGATGAAAGACTTGATGAAGATCACTCGCGAGCTCAAGACCATTTTTGGTTGGGAGACGCAGCTGGTCGAGAGCTTCGGTCCGCACGAGTCTCTCGAGGCCAGTGAGAGCGATTCTCTCATTTGGGGTGAGGGCATCACGCAGGACGAAGTCGAGCGCGAAGTGCAGCGGGTGCTCGACCCGCGCAAGAGCGTCGACCAACCCGACAGCGGCAAGCCAGGTCCGCCGTGGATCAACATGGCGCCGAAGAACGAGTTCGATCGCATCACGTCGATCGAGAAGATGCCGTTCGATGCGCTCGAGCAAGCTCGTCTCGCCGCCGCGGTGCAACGACCTGCCTCGATCATGCGCAGGTATCTGGAGGAGCTGGGTCTGGCGCTTCAGCCGCAACGCATGCGCCTATCCGGTTTTCGGATCGACCGCACTCGCATTCTCCCGCTCGTGCTGCGTCGCGATCCGCGCGTGCTCATGGCGCGCACCAAGACCAACAAGACCGATCTGTTCTTGGGCATCACAGTCGATTGCTCGGG
>JAYVXK010000741.1:0-4954 GCA_043785265.1 Myxococcales bacterium
CGACGCAAAGATCCTCAGCAATGCTCAAGTCATCTTGGCGGTGAAGCAATACGCCTCGAAGCGCATCAGCATCATCGGACAAGTGAACAAGCCTGGGAGTGTTCCGTGGAACGATGGACTCAAGTTGTTCGAGGCTGTCGCGCAGAGTGGAGGCTTTACGTCGATCGCTGACGCAAACCATGTCGTGCTCACACGACAGACCGCGCCTGGCAAGAGCGTGACCGTCACGATCAGTGTCGACGCGATCGCCGAAGGGTCGCAGCCAGACATCCCGTTGCAAGCGGGCGACTCGATCAAAGTCGACGCTCGCGTCTTCTGAGGGTGACGATGAGTGATCGTCGTGTGCTCATCCTGTTGACCGGGGGCACACTCATGATGCGCCCGACGGTTGCGGAGACGGGCTCGAGTGCGCTCGGTCTCGACGATCGCACGAGTGATTTGCTCGCTGAATTACCGATGCTTGCGAAGATCGCGCAAGTCGAGACACGCGAATTGTTCGCGATGGATTCTGGCGACATGCATCCGCGCGATTGGCTCCGGCTCGCGCGACACGTCCATGCGGCGATCGAGGAAGGGACCCACGATGGCATCGTCATCGTTCATGGGACCGACACGATGGCGTACACGGCGAGTGCGCTCGCGTTGTTGCTTGGCGAGGTGCCCATTCCAGTCGTGCTCACAGGCGCGCAGCGTCCGCTCTCCGAGGCACGCACGGACGCGCGTGAGAACTTGATCGATGCGGTGCTCGTCGCGACGATGGATGTGCCCGAGGTCAGCGTCGTGTTTGCCTCACGCGCGCTTCGTGGCGTGCGTGCCACCAAACGTGATGCGTGGGACTACGACGCCTTCGATGCTCCCAATTGCCTGCCGCTCGTGACACTCGGCGTGGGTGCCACACGCGCAAATCATGTGCGCAAAGGCGGAAAACTAGCGCCATTCGATGATCGCATCGAAGAGCACGTCCTCGCGGTGCGCGTGTTTCCAGGGATTGATCCTGCACTCGTTCTCGGCGCCAGTCGGGCCGGCGTGAAGGGGCTCGTGCTGGAAGCGTACGGCACTGGCAACCTGCCGCAGTCACTCATCGGCGTGCTCGACCAAGTGCGCACGAGCGGAGTCCCGGTGCTCGTCGTGTCGCAGTGCTTGCGCGGTTTCGTCGAACTGGGACGCTACGCGGGCGGCGCTGCTGCAGAACTTGCTGGAGCACTGTCGGGCGGGGACATGACTCCCGAGGCGGCGATCGCAAAACTCATGATCGGGCTGGGGCGCTACGGCATCGGCGACGAACTTCGTGCGTATCTCGCCAGAGACATCATCGGCGAGCGCGCTTGATTCGCCCTTATTTGCCCTGAAAATTGGGCTCGCGCTTTTGCATCCATGCGAGCACGCCTTCCATGACGTCCCCCGAGTGGAGCAGCTTGAGTTGTTCTTCTCGCTCACGCTTCAGCGCATCTGCGACCGAACCCCAGCTCGCGAGCACCGCGCGTTTGATCGCGGCATAAGCGAGCGGTGGGCCGGACTCGAGCTTGGCCGCGAGAGCGAGAGTCGCGGCGCGTAGCTCTTCGGCCGGAACTGCGCTTACGGCGATCCCATGCTTGGCGAGCTCGGTGCCGTCGATTTTTTCACCGAGCAAGATCCATTGCATCGCGCGCGCGGTGCCGACGAGCCGCGGCAACCAAAAAGAACCTCCGCCGTCTGGCATCAGACCGATGTTCACGAACTTCTCTTGCACGTAGGCGCGCGTCGACGCCACACGCAGATCGCACGCCAGCGCCATGTCCGCGCCAAAACCGACGGCGGCTCCGTCGAGCATGCCAATGACGGGTTTGGGGCACGCGAGGATCGCGTTGATCACCGTGTGGAACTCGCCAATGTACTCGTCGGTCCGCTCCATCAATCGCGGATCCTCCATGTTTTTGCGGAGATCAGCGCCTGCGCAAAAGTGGCCGCCCGCGCCCGTGAGCACGACACATCGGACAGCGTCGTCGCTCGCGGCCTGCGCGAGTGCGTCGCGCAAAAGTACGAGGACAGGCAAAGTGAGCGCGTTGCGCGCCTCGGGACGATTGATCGTGATGACGCGCGTCTTGCTGACGAGTTCGAGAGTCACTTCGCTCATGAGAATCAGTATCCTTTGGAAGAAGCTTTTGCCGCAGAAGCGGCGACGACTGACGGTTGCGTAGGTGCGTCGTCGGTCGCGGGTTTTGGCATCGGCTTTGGGCGCTCGGAGGTCGGTGGGTCTCTTGGGTTGCGTTGCAGATAAAAGTCGGATGCGAGGTAGACCTTCACGACGCGCTGAATGAGAATCTTCACGACGGCACCCATCGGCACCGCCAACAGCACACCAAAGAAGCCAAAAAGGCTGCCTGCGGCCATCATCGTGATCAGCACCTCGAGCGGCGCAAGGCCCACGCTCCGACCCACGATGCGCGGAGTGATCACCATGCCGTCGAGGAGTTGCACGCCGCCCATGACCACAGTGACTCCCGCGATCGGTCCCACTCCATGCCAATCGAGCGTCGCCATCGCCAGCGCAAGACAGAGCCCAATGCCAAAGCCGATGTATGGAACGAACGCGAGCATGCCGGTGAGCACACCAATCGGAACGGCAAGTCGGATGTCGACCAGGCGAAGGCCAACGGCATAAAGCGCAGCGAGCACGATGCACGCGGTGAGCTGTCCGCGAACGTAACCGCCGAGCGTGCGATGAATCTGCGCGGCGACATCGGTCACAGGTGAGGTCCACCGACGCGGAATGAGCTGGCGCGAGCGACGCACGATGCGATCGAAGTCGATGAGCAAATACAGCGCAAAAATAGGCACAATCAGCGCTGAGAGCACCACGCCGACATAACTGAGCGTGCCAAAGAACGCGCTCGAAGCCGCGCTCACCATGCTTGGCGCCTGCTCACCCATGTCGGTGGCCAGTTCACTGATCGTATGCGGCAGCTTCAGGTGAAAGTTCGCCAGCAGCCATGGCTCTGCGCGGGCTTGCAGCGCCTTCAACTGTTCGGGGAGAGCCGCTGCGGCGCCGCGAATCTCGTCTGCGAACATCGGCACCGCGTAGATCGCGATGAGTGTGAGTATGCCGACGATCCCCAACATGACTGCGATGGCGCCGAGGGAGCGAGGCACCTTGAGCGCCTCGAGGCGATCGACCATCGGGTCGAGCACGTACGCGAGCAAAAACGCAAAGAAGAGAGGCAACAGGACGCCGCGCAGCAAGTAAGCCATACACGCGCCGCCGATCAGCGCACTCACCACGATGATGCGTCGGAAGTTTGGCGACGGGGGTGCTTCTGCGGTGGGGGGAACCCCTCCGGCGATCATGTTTCTAACTCTAGCATCGCTTCCACTGAAAGATCCTCGCTCTTGGCTCCTCTGCGAGCGCGCGCTACGAGTCCTGCCAATGCGCACGGCGGCCTTCAATCAAGCCTATTTTGACCGGTACTACGAACGACAAGACACACGTGTGCACGGAAAAAAGGAAGTGGCTCGCCTCGCGCGCGGGACCGTGGCCATGGTCGCGTGGCTCGGCGGCAGCATCGAGAGCGTGCTCGATGTCGGAGCCGGAGCGGGTCTTTGGCGTGATTGGTTCAAGCGACATCGCCCCGAGGTTCGTTACCTGTCCACCGACGTGAGCGCGTATGCATGCGACCGGTATGGGCACGAGCTGCGAGACGTGTCGAAGTGGAAGTCGAAAGAGCGGTACGATCTCGTGGTTTGCCAAGGCGTGCTCCCGTACTTGACGGACGACGACGCCGCGAGTGCGATCGAGAACATCGGCGCGATGGCGCGAGGCTTCCTCTACCTCGAAGCCATCACCGCGCGCGACCTGCGTGACGTGTGCGATCTCGACATGACCGACGTGGCTGTGCACCCGCGCGAGGGCTCGTGGTACCGCACGCGTTTGAGCCGGCATTTCCGCCAGATTGGGTGCGGTTTGTATTATGCACGTAAAGGCCCGCTGAGATTTTACGAGCTCGAAGTCCCAGAGGATCGCAAGCCATGAACGATCTCTCCCGCTTCGACGACCTCGCTCCGCGTCCCGTGCAGCCCATCGCTGTCCAGGACGGCACCACGCTCTCTCGCCTCGTCGGAGTGATGCGCAGACTGCTGAGTCCCGATGGCTGCCCATGGGATCGTGAGCAGTCGTTCGAGACTCTGCGCAAGTACGTCCTCGAAGAAGCATGCGAGGTCATCGACGCGATCGAAGCGGGTAGTCGAGAGGGCATCAAAGAAGAACTCGGCGACTTGCTCTTGCAGATTGTTTTTCAATCCGAGCTGGCACGCGCAGAGGGGAGCTTTGCGATCGACGACGTGATCGAAGGCATCGTGAACAAGCTGGTCACGCGCCACCCGCATGTGTTCGGCGACGTGAAAGCAGACAACGCCACCGAGGTGCTGTCGAACTGGGAGAAGCTCAAAGCCAAGGAAAAGAAGGGCCGCGGCGTGCTCTCGGGGGTACCACGGAGCTTGCCGGCGCTCGTTCGTGCGCAGCGCATCGGCGAGAAGGTGTCGCGCGTCGGTTTCGATTGGGAAGACGAGGCAGGCTCTCGCGCGAAGGTCACCGAGGAACTCGACGAGCTCGATCGCGCCATCGCGTCGAAAGATGCTTCTGCCATCGAGGACGAAATGGGCGACGTGTTCTTTGCACTCGTCAATCTCTCGCGCCACGTGGAGGTCGACGCAGAGGGCGCGCTCCGGCGTACGATCGACAAGTTCACGCGTCGCTTCGCTCATGTCGAAAAGCGCGTGGCAGAGGAGCATGGAGGCTGGGGCGATCCTGGCGAAGGCAAGAGTCTCCCGCTCGCGGTGCTAGACGCGTACTGGGACGAAGCCAAGAAGTCGGCAACCTGACGCATCGAACGCGTTACCGTGTGCGGCGGGCAGACTGCTGCCAGGGCTCGGGCACGAACCGAGACGACAACCCATGACGATGAGCGGATTCGCGCAAGAA
>JAYVXK010000742.1:0-4953 GCA_043785265.1 Myxococcales bacterium
GGTGCTTGCGCCTGCGCCGACTGCAGCTGCGCTCAGCAATCAAGCGCACGTCTACGACGGCACCAAACGCGGATTCGCCAACAAACCCGGCAGCGACGAAGGCAAGGCTGCGGCAAAGAAGGCATTCGAGACCGACAACAACAACATCGGCCGCTCGGCTTACTAAGGACACCACCATGCGCAAACTATCCATTCTGTTCGTGTCCGCCCTCGCCTTCGGGCTAGCCCCCTACACTTCGCGTCTCGGGATCGTCGGTGGATCAGCTGCGTTGGTCGCGCTCGGGGTCATGCTCGCGATCGCTGCGAGTGGCGGCATTTTTGCGCTGGCCATCGCGTGTGGTGCGATGGCGGCGTTAGCGGGCACCATGCTCGCCGGTGTGTCGCCGGCGGTGGGTGGTGCCGTGCTCATCGCTCTCGCTTATGCCGAGCGGTCCTCTCGCGTTCGCGGCGCTCCCGCACGACTCGCGCATGTTGGTGCAAGTGTGCTCGCGGGAGGTCTCACTGGATTGCTCTCCTCGTCGTATGCAACCGCGTCGCCGCCAGTTCGCGTCGTTGCGATCGTCGTCGGAGCGGTGCTCATCGCGCTGCCGATGTTGCTCGAAGCGGACGATGCGCTTGCCCACTCGCTCGATGGCGCTGCACTCGAGGTCTCGGAGCCTGCGCGTACGTCACTCAAACAAGGCGCAGACATTCGTCGCCACTCGCACGAGATCCCTCTCGATGGGTCGGCATCACGCAACGTGCACAAGACCTGGCAGGCCCTGACCAAACTCGCAGATGCGCGCGTTCGCCTCGAAAAGAGTCAGAATCGCAACACTGCAATCGTGAGTGAACAAAGCGAGGGGTCGTACCGCGATCCTTCCAAAGCGCCGACGACCGCTCAATCGGTCGTGGCGATGGTCGATCAACGCATCGCCGATCATGTCAAAGCGCTGTCGCGCGCTTATGCAGCCAGCGACACGGCACGCGCCGCTGCAGTCGGCCTCGACGATGTCGCGCTCAAAGGTGCACTTACCGTCGGCGATTCGCTCGAGGACGTGTCCAAGGCCATGGTCGACGTGAAGTGAGCCGAGTCACCAACGGTGATAGGCGGGGTGTCCTGGTTTGACGGCCACAAACAGCCCTGTGCATGTTGCCGTGACTTTGCCACCAGCTGTGATGGTCGCTTCGATGGTTGCGCGATCGTCGCTCGATTGCACCACGCGCGCCTCGACATGCAGCGGTCCTGCGAGCGGAGTAGGCCGTTTTAGCGTGACATGAAAGTCCGCGGTCACAGTGCATGGCGGTGACGACAAGCCGCCCTTTTTCATCAAGTGCATCGCCGCAGCCCAATTGGAATGGCAGTCGAGGACGGCTCCGCAGATGCCTCCGTTGAGCATGCCAGGGAACGCGAGATGGTGAGGCTCGGGCGTCCAATCACAGACCAGAGCGCCCGAAGCGGAGTCCTCGAAGCTCCTTATTTTCAGCCCTTTCGCGTTCGCTGGTCCACAGCCAAAGCACTCGTTCTTCGGCGCGTGAAGCTCTTGAACACTCAGAGCTTCGCTCACTTCTTCGTGCCCTTCTTGGTGGTTTCTGCGGCTTGCTTGTCGCGCCATTGCGCGAGCTTCTTGGTACGACGTGCCTTCTGCTTGTTGCGCTTCGCGGGCGCTTGGGGGGTACTCATGGGCGCAAAGTAGTGCCCACTGTTTGTCGCTGTCAACGCGACGGGGGCACAGCAGCCACCGACTGGGTCCCGTCGGGGTTGGTCTTGTCGAGCGCGGCGAGCCAAGACTCGATGCGATCCGCCGCCAGTTCGCTCCATGGCATCTGACCAAAGCGCGCGAGCAAGTGAGGGGTGTGATCACCCGTTCGACGACTGTCGCTGAACTCCGCGCGCGCCAAATCAATCGAGCGAACCGCGTCATCCCAACGCTCGTCGATGTTGGCGAGCCACGCTTGCGTGAGGTGCCGGTGTTGTCGTGGTTCCGCCTCGTCGACTTCGACGGCTTCACATTCGAGCAAGATGCGCCGTGCCGCTTGCGCCTCCAAGGTCTTGGATCCGTGCGGCGCTTGAACACGAGCGAGGGCGACTTGCGCCAGCAGCAAACGGCCTTCGACCACGCCCCAAGGGTCCTTGAGCTTGTCGTAGACACGCGCGGCCACAGCCGCGTGTGCGCTGGCCGCATCCGCATCCCCGGTGTCGAGACCGATCATCGCCAGCAGACGCTCGCACGCGCCCTCCCCGCGCGGATTCGACAGCTCGCGGAACGAGGCCCGAGCCGCGAGCGCGAACCGACGCGATTCGTCCATCTCGAATGCGCGATGATGGGCATGACCAAGCACCACATCGCATTGCGCGATTCCAAGCCGATAGCCGATCCCATCGAACTCGGCGCGCGCCTCGAGCAAGAGTTCGCGCGAACGTCGATAGCCGCCGCCCGCCGTGGAGATCATGGCGAGCAAAATGAGGCACTGCGCGCGGCCGAGCGGATCGCCCAGGACCAAGCAACGCGCACTTGCGTCGTGCAGCAGGTTGCGGGCGCCATTGTGATCGCCGAGCAGGTAGTCGATCTCGCCGAGCACGACTTTCGTCTGCGCGATGCCTGCTTCATCGCCAATCGCCTCGAACAACTCGAGGCTCTGCGCCGCGAGTTTGCGACCACGTGCGGGTTGCCCTCGGTCGCTCGCGATGTGACCCAGCAAACGCAGCGCATGACCTTCGTGCACCTTGTCGTGTGCGGTGGCGAACGCATCGCGCGCGATCAACGCCTGCGCCTCTGCCTCAGCGATCTTGCCGATGTGACGAAGGGCTTCGGCGCGCCAATACGAATACTCCGCCGCTGTCGCCCCAGAAACGCGACCGTCGAGCAACTCGAGATCGCGCAAGGTCGCTGCTGTGTCGCGTCCGCGTCGCCACGCGCCTTCGACGTGGCGGAACATCAAGCGCGCTGCAAGTTCATCGTCGCCGGCGCGCAACAAATTGGTCACGCGATGCTTCATGATACGCCGCGAACCCACCGCGGGATGCTTCGCGAGCGCATCCGCGGCGAGCCTGAAAATAGCCGGATTGTCGTTGCGCTCTTGAAGCCGCGCCATCAAGTGCTCTTGGAGTAGGGCGTGAGGCCAGCGGAACTGATCGTTGCCCGACTGCAGAAGGATCTGCGCCCGCGTCAACGACACGATCGCGTCGCGCGCATCCATCCCGAGCGAGGTGACGAGCGCTTTGAGCACGTCGCCCCGAATGTCTTCACCGAGCGCTGCTGCCGCATAGGCGGCCAGACGCAGCTCCGTCGGCACCGCACGCAGACGTTCGTCCCACAGGTCTGCCGTCGTGATGGCGCGGCCCTCGAGTGCGCCTTGAGGCACGCGATAGCGACCCGCATCGAGTGTCAAATATCCGCCGCCTGCCCATGCGTAGAGCAACTGCAGCGCAAAGAGCGGATTGCCACGACTTTGAGCGACACCACGCTGAACGGCGTCGTCGTGGAGCGGCAGAGTGGCTTTGAGCAGAGCTTGTGTCTCTTCTTGACCGAGCGGTTTGAGTTCGAGCACGCGCCCGCCCCAATCGCTCATGGTGGCTTCCATGCGCAGCGTCGCGTCGAGGTCTGTCGCCAACGCTTCGCTGCGCGCGGTCGCTACGGCCAAGATGCGAAGCTTGCTCGATGCGCGTCGCAAACGAGCGAGCATCTCGAAGGTGTTGGGCGATGAGAGGTGCAAGTCATCAAACCACAAGAAAACAGGGCGATCGTGACCAATGTGCTCGAGTACTTTTTGCACGACGACCCAACGCAACTCTGGCGTATCGAGGACGAAGCGCTTGCCTGACGGTCCGAGCGGAGCGGTCGTCCCCGGTGGCGTCGGACGTAGCCACTCCGCGGTCGCGGCGACCCAGGTGAGCGCGGCGTCGTCTTTGGCGTCGACCTCCCAGCGTTGCATCAGGGTTTGCTCGACGGCCGTGCGGTCGGCGCCCTCGAGACCGAAGAACACGTTGACGGCACCGGTCACACCGTCGAGCGGCGTCGCGATACGACCGTAGCGAGCGCGCAGCGGCACCATGATGCCTTGTTCGTGCACTTGCTCGAAGAGCCACTCGGCGAGTCGACTTTTGCCAACACCTGCTTCACCGATCATCGAGATCATGCGACGGCTCATGTCGGTGCCAGGCATCGCTGCGGCGACTTCGCGTACGGCTTGCCAAAGCTCTGCACGCTCTTCCTCGCGTGCCACGAGCGGCGCTTGGCGAAGACCGAGCAGTCCAGGCGCCAGCGATCGCGCCGACGCGATTGCATGGCCAAGCGCTGGACGCGACGACGCTGGCGCGACTCTCGGCGAAAATCTTGGTGCCATCGCCATCGCTTCTTCGAAAGTCGGCTGATCTTTGGGACGATAGAGATCCCACTCGCGACGCGCGTCGGCGGCGTATTCGAATCGCTCCCACGGCTTTTTCGCGAGGAGTTTTTGAACAAACCCACTCACCCCAGCAGGCACATCGGGAGGCAATTCGAGCGGCGCGACGGGTGTACGCTTGTGCGCGCGAAGAACATCTTGCGCGCTCCCCTCGAACACTTCGCGTCCGACGAGTACTCGGTAAATGATGCAACCGAGTGCGTAGAGATCGGTCGACGGACCGACCAGCGAAGCTGCGCGACGAATCTGTTCGGGGGCGACCCAACCAACCGTCCCTGCACCCGAATGCATGGAACCTTCTGGTGCGGGACCACCATCGAGACGCGGATCGTGACGAGGATGGCGAAGCCACGCGAGTCCGAGATCCAAAATGTACGCGCGCGGACCCTTTGGAGACGCGAGATCGAGCATCACATTCGATGGCTTCAGGTCGCCGTGAATCACGCCTCGCGCGTGTGCATGACCCAGCCCCGCGAGCACTTGTTCCACCAGCGCCCAAATGACACTCCACGCCATCTTGGTGGTGTGCATCCACTCGTGGACACTGCGTCCAGGCAGAACATCCAT
>JAYVXK010000743.1:0-4953 GCA_043785265.1 Myxococcales bacterium
CCCCCGCACTCCACAAGCCCCCCCATCAACCGAAGCGGAGACGGGAACAGCCACGGGTATTGGCACGGAGACGGATCCGGAGACGGACGCGGGGACGGAGACCGACGCGGGGACGGATCCACCGACGGCCTCATCAGGTTTGGTGCACCCCACCACAACCCAAAAAACCAGAACCAAAGACCGCATGAGCGACAAGAGCATACGCCGAAAGTGATAGCTTCGGACGGCACGTCCGCGCCCCAGGCGCGGCGTGGTCAACACAGGGTGGCGCATGCACCGATCGATCGTGGAAATCATCGCGGCCAAACGCGACGGCACCGAACTCTCGAACGACGAGATCCAGCGCATGGTCGTTGGCCTCTTGGAAGGTCGCGTCGCCGACTACCAAATGACGTCGTTTTTGATGGCCGTGTTCTTCCGCGGCATGACCGACGCTGAAACGGTCGCGCTCACCGAAGCCATGCTTCACTCCGGACGCGTGCTCGATCTCTCTTTGATACCCGGCGCCAAGGTCGACAAGCACTCGACCGGAGGCGTGGGCGACAAGGTGTCGATCTGTCTGGCGCCGCTCGTCGCCGCGTGTGGCGTGCCAGTGCCGATGGTCAGTGGACGCGGACTCGGACACACCGGCGGTACACTCGACAAACTCGAAGCCATCCCCGGTTTTCGCACCGATTTGTCGTCGGACGATTTTGCGCGGATCGTCCGTGATGTTGGCACGTGCATGATCGGCCAGACCGCAGACATCGCTCCAGCAGACAAGCGCATCTATGCGTTGCGAGACGTGACGGCGACAGTCGAGTGCATCCCGCTCATCGTCGCTTCGATCTTGTCGAAGAAGCTCGCCGAAGGCATCGACGCTCTCGTGCTCGACGTGAAAGTTGGCAAGGGCGCGTTCATGAAAGACGAAGCTCGCGCGAGAGAGCTAGCGACCGCTCTCGTCCGCGTGGGCACTCAGGCAGGAAAAAAAGTGACTGCGTTGCTCACCGACATGGACTCGCCGCTCGGCGTCGCGGTGGGAAACGCGATCGAGACGCGCGAAGCGATCGACGTGCTCCGGGGTAAGGGCCCCGCTGACTTGATCGAGATCACTCTCGCTCTCGGCGCAGAGATGCTTCTGCTCGGTGGCAAAGCAGAAGACGAGCGGCACGCGCGCGTGGTCATGCAGCAAGCAATCGATTCAGGCGACGCAGCCCGCACCATGGAACGCATGATCGAGGCACAAAAGGGCGATCCGCGCGTGGTCAACGATCCGTCGCGTCTCGCGCTCGCGAGTGTGATCGTAGACGTACTCGCGCCTCGCGCTGGTTACGTGACCGCTGTCGACGCGCTCGCGATTGGTCGTGCGGCGGTTGCCATGGGCGCAGGACGATCGCGCGCAGAAGACGTGGTTGATCCATCCGTCGGACTTGAAGTGCTCGCCAAGCCGGGCGGCAAGGTCGATCGCGGCACGCCGTTGGCGAAGCTCATTTTGAAGTCGGCGAGCGCGGACATCGAACAACGCGTGTCTCTGGCGTTTTCGATTGGCGACGCACCACCGCCGTCGCGACCGCTCGTCATCGGCAAGATTACTTGAGACGCGCGCCAGGCTCCGCGTCCGCGGGCGCGGTCGCGAGAACGAGTTTTTCGCTCGGCCCGGTGGCGAGCAACATGCCATGCGACACGAGCCCTTTGCCGAAGTCGCGCGGCGCCAAATTGGACACCACGATCACACGCTGTCCAACCAGCGCTTCTGGCTGAAAAGAGAGCGCGAGCCCTGCGATGATGGTTCGCGCTTCGGCCTCACCAACATCGACCGAGAGCTTGAGCAACTTGTCTTTCTTCGGCACTCGCTCTGCCGACTTCACAACCCCAACTCGAAGGTCGACTTTCGCAAACTCGTCGTACGAAATCGGGGACGGGGACTGGAGCGGGGACGGGGACTGGAGCGGGGACAGGGACGGCGACGGGGACTGGAGCGGGGACGGCTTCGGCACCAAGCGGTCGAGCAGCACCTTCTCCTGATCCTTGTCGATCGTCGGAAACAGCGATCCCGATGGATGGAGCACGTGCCCAGCGGGCAGGGGAGAAATGCGTGTATGTTGCAACGGCCACAAATCGGAGCCTGTTTTAGGCTCGATCGGTGGCAATCCAAGTTGCTTGCGCAGCTCACCGCTCTTGATCGGGAGTGCAGGCCAGACGAGCACGCTCAAGGTCACGAGAGTCTCGAGCAAGAGGCCAAGCGCCGCATCGACCGCTGCTTGATTGCCAGCTTTCGCAGCAGCCCACGGCGCAGACTCGTCGACATATTTGTTCGCGCGTGAAGCGAGCTTGAAGGTGAGTTCGAGCGCTTGATGCGGAGCCAATGCATCCCACGGTTCGCGTGCGCGATCGGCGAGCTCCAAACGGCTCGCCACAAAGTCGCGATCGATGTTGGAGGGCAACGCGTCGAGATCGAACGCAGGCGCTTTGCCACCCGTGAGCTTGGCACAAAGGCCAAGCGTGCGACTGAGCAAATTGCCTAGATTTTTGCCTAGATCAGCGTTGTATCGTTCGATCATCGCGGCGTGATCAAAATCGCCGTCTTGTCCGAACGAGACCGCCCGCAAGAGCTGATAGCGCAAGCCATCTGAACCGCCGAGCTCTTGGGTCTCGGCGATGCGAACTGGATCGACCGCGTTGCGGAGCGATTTGCTCATCTTCTGGCCGTCGACGGTCAAAAATCCATGCGCATAAATCGTCGTTGGTAGGGGCAAGCCTGCGCTCAGCAAGAACGCGGGCCAGTACACCGCGTGGAATCGCAGAATGTCTTTGCCCACCAGATGAATGATGTCTCCCTCGCGCCAAAACTTTTTCTCGAGCGCCGCGCCTTCACCACCAAGAGCGGTCCAATAGTTCGCGAGCGCGTCGAACCACACGTACATCACGTGGTCGGGATCGTTCGGCACGGGGATGCCCCACTTGAAGCTCGTGCGCGACACGGAGAGGTCTTGCAGGCCACCGGTGACGAACGAAATTACCTCGTTGCGGCGCGACTCCGGCTGAATGAACGCGTGATGATCGTTGTAATATGCAAGTAATTTGGAGGCGTATTTCTCGAGTCGAAAGAAGTATGTGGCCTCTTTGAGTTTTTCGACTGGCTTGCCTGGATGCAGCGGACACTCGTTGCCCGGGGCGAGCTCTTTTTCGGTTTTGAATGACTCGCAGCCGACGCAATACCAATCCTCGTAACTACCAAGATAGAGGTCGCCCGCGTCGGCGACTCGCTTCCACAAGGTTTGCACGAGACGCTCGTGCTCTGGATCGGTCGTGCGAATGAAATGCGTCGGCTCGACGCCGAGCTTGGGCCACGCGTCACGAAAGCGAGCGCTGATCTCGTCGACGAAGGCTTTGGGCGTTTGCCCACGCAACGTGGCTTCGCGTTCGATCTTGAGACCGTGCTCGTCCGTGCCCGTGAGCATGAACACTTCGCGCCCGCGGAGCAGCTGATATCGACGCAAAGCATCTGCGACGATCGTCGTGTACGCAGTGCCCAGATGAGGCACGTCGTTCACGTAATAGATGGGCGTGGTCACATAGAACGGACGATCAGGCATGAGGAGCCTCCCAATACACCATAGACGCGCGGGAGGGCCTGATTTGCCCAAGATTAACTATGTAACTTACACGTGATCGGGAGACGACTGCAGGCGCGACGGCGGAACGCTACGAGCGGCGCGGGGAGCGCGATCGAGAGCTTGTCTGAGCGGGAGCATGAAGGCGCGCTCGATCGCAGTCCGGAGTTCTCTCGGCGGCGGCGAGTCAGGCAACGATTGCATCAGCCGTAGATCGCGGACGACTTGCGCGAAGTCCTCGCCAGAAAGCCCCACCCGACGATCGGTCGCGAGCACATGAGGCATTGGCGCGACGAACACGATCTCCCCCGTGCCCTGTCTCACCCAGGTGGCTTGATAGAGGGTCGTCACCGGGCCAATGGACTCGTGAAACATGAAACCGCGCCACTCGAGTGGAGATCGCAGATCGAACGTGCGCGCGCGGAAGCCTGTGTCACGCAAGGGTTCGACGCGCAGTTCCGCGAGGTCGAGAGCGATTCGCTCGCCGCGCGATCCGTTCAGAAACAGCCGTTCTGTGGCCCGCGGAGAGACTTGCTCGATGAGTCTCAAGAGAGCCAGTACATCCACGCCAGACATCGCAAACGGCGCGGTGAGCACGGCGGCGTCACTCTCTGCGATGGTGGTGGCGCGCGCCAGCAACGCGGGCGGTGCCTGCATGGCGTGCACGCTCGCGTAGCGCGTATGCGTGGGCGTTGTGAACGCAAGCAGGGCATGTGACCGCGAATGATCTGCAAGAAGAGACACGCCGAATGGTTCGCCAAAACCAAGCAATCTCACGCTGCCTTGATCGTCTTCGCGAGTGACTCCCCACGGATAAAAACAAATCCACCCGCGCACGCGAGCGCGCTCTCGGTAAACCCGCCACCCAAGGCCGACGAGTATCAGTGTGGGCAACGCGACCGCGCCTGCGCCTAGATGCAAAAAAACCGCGAGTGCGATCGCGAGAGCCGAGACCGCGACCACTGCGAGCATGCGCCCTTGTCGGGGTGGCGAAGGCTCACGGAGCGGAAAGCGCGCGATCACCGCGAAAGACATCCGACCTCACTTCTCGTCCGTTTCGGTCTCACCGCACTCAGCTAGCGCGCCTCACCATGGACGTTAGCACGCGAAAAAACCTTTGCTCTCGGCGCCCCTTTCCTCTGAAGGTGCGCACATGGGCGAAACGCGATGGCGGCGATTCTTCCGCATCTGCATGCTCGTCTTCGCGGCGAGCTTGATTTTGGCCGCGATCACGAGCATCGACTTCTTTCAGGCCGACGAATATTTTCAGACCATCGAGTTCGCGAGCTTCAAGCTTGGCGTGACGCCCGCGTCCGCGTTGCCGTGGGAGTACGGCGCTCAAATTCGGCCCTGGCTCTTG
>JAYVXK010000744.1:0-4928 GCA_043785265.1 Myxococcales bacterium
ATGCCGGACGACGACGAAGCACAGCGCGTGATGGCAGTGACGATCGCGTCGGCCACTCGCGAGCCGACGGGGAGCGCGTCATCGTTAGAGGCGTTGCGACCTGGCAAGCTGGCGGGGCGGTACGAGCTCTTGGGGCTGATCGGCGTGGGCGGAATGGGCTCCGTGTACCGTGCACGCGACAGCGAACTCGACGAAATCGTCGCCGTGAAGGTGCTGCGCAATGACGTCGGCAGCGACGCAGCAGTGGTCTCGCGCTTCAGGCAAGAAGTCAAACTGGCGAGACGCGTGACTCATACAGGTGTCGCTCGCACGTTCGATCTTGGCGAGCACGAGGGAGAGCGTTTCATCACGATGGAACTCGTTCAGGGTGAATCGCTCGCGGCGAAGATCGCACGTGACGGCGCGATGTCATTCGAACAGTTCGCGGACATCACCTCGCAGATCTGCGCGGCTCTCGCGGCTGCGCACGCGGCCGGTGTGATTCATCGCGATCTGAAGCCGGACAATGTGATCGTGACTCCAGAAGGGCGCGCGGTGATCACGGATTTTGGCATCGCACGAGCGATCGCCCAAGCAGCAGCGCAACGCACGATGGGCGGCGCGGTCGGCACGCCCGCGTACATGGCGCCAGAACAAGTAGAGGCACGGTCCGACATCGACGCGCGAGCAGACATCTATGCGCTCGGAGCGATGATGTTCGAATTGCTCACTGGCGCGCAGCCGTGGAAGGGCGATTCGATTTTTGCGGTCGCCGCTGCGAGGCTATTGCAGCCTCCGCCTGATCCGCGCTCGCTGCGCGCGAGCCTGCCCGATGTGATCGCGCAACTCGTGATGAAATGCATGGCGCGCAAGCCAGAGGATCGCCCCGCCACACCAGGAGACGTCGCCGCGCGACTTTCGTCGGTCACTTTGCCGGCCGCAAAATCAGCCCCGAGTCTCGTGCCGATTCGCATCAACGCCCAGACGCCGCGCGCGGTCGCGGTCAAGACGGTCGCAGTGCTGCCCTTTGTGAATGGCGGGGCCGAGGACTACCTCGTGGACGGTCTCTCGGACGATCTCATCGATACGCTCTCGATGACTTCTGGGTTGCGCGTGCGTCCGCGTAGTGCGGTCGCTCATCTGCGTGGCACCACGCGTGATGCGCGAGACGTCGGACGCGAGTTGGGTGTCCAAGTCGTCGTGGACGGGTCGGTGCGCACGCGCGGGAGCGACGCGATTCGAGTGTCCGCGCGCCTGCTTTCGGTCACTGATGGTTTTCAGATTTGGGCAAAGCGTTGGGACGGCGCACGCGCGGACGTGCTCAAGATCGGCGACGACGCGGCGAGAGAGATCGCAGATGCGCTGACGGTCGAGCAACAACCCGAGCGCGCAGCGATCTCCGATCCAGAAGCGATTGACCTATATTTACGGGCTCGCCACGAGTTTTTGAAATTCGGCCCTGATGCGATCAAGCGCGCGGTGGAGATTTTTGGCCGCGCCCATGCACTGGCGCCAAACGACCCCACCATCCTCGCGGGATACGCGCAGGCCATGGCTCGCTTGCTCGCGATGCCCATCGGCAGCGACGTACGACTCGGAGACGCGAGGGCGATCGCGGAGCGTGCGTGTGCGATCGCTCCAGACTCGGGCGAGGCCCTCGTGGCGATGTCGGCTGTCGAACTGCACGCGGGCCACACGGAACTATCCGCACAACTGTTGGGTCGAGCCTATGCGCGTTCGCCGCTCCTCCCGGACGTGGTGGAGCGCGTGGCGATGCTCTTGGCCGAGACCGGCCCGCCAGACGTCGCGATGGCGCGAATCGATCGCGCCATGGCGCTCGAGCCACGCTTTGCGCACTTGAAGGCCACGATGGCGCGCGTGTTCGCTCTCCAAGGCGATTGGGATTCGGCGATGTCATGGAGCCGCACGCCTCTCAACTCCGCGTCCGACGAGAATGTGCATTGGATCGGCCGCGTCCGTTTTGCGGCGTGGAAGCGCGATCGCGCACTCGCCATAGAATTGCTAGCGCTCGCCCAGACGCGGACGTTCATGCTTCAGCCCATGATCGTGCGGTTCTGCGAGACCATCGTCAACGGCAGCATCAGCGCGGAGACCCGCACGGTCTTCCGACAACTCGTCCACATGATTCCAACGACCGATCGCGGACGCGCCACGTTCCATCAAGTCGGCGCAGAGATCGCGGCGTTCGTTGGCGATGACGCAGATGCGATGGGTGAGATCGCCGCGTCGATCGACAATGGCCTCTTTGACCTCGAGTGGTTCGACAAGTGTCCGCTGTTCGCCAGGCTGCGCGAAAACGAGAAGTGGCCCGCGATGCGACAGACCGTGGTGAAGAACGCCAACGTGATCCGCGCGGCGCTCGGGGTGTTTTTGGCTACGTGAGGCGCTCGATCAATTTTTTCGCGAACAGATACGCGTCACCAGGCCACCTCGCAGAAACATATTGGCCGTCCTCGACGACGAACGCGGCGCGATCATCGGTCATCGTCCCACGGGCGGTGAGTTCACGTGGTCCGCGCACGAAGTCACTCTCCGACGCGAGCGCCGCCTTCACCTCGTCTTCGACATAGGCGTCGTACGTGCGGTAGTAGCGGCCCAGCTTCCACGCGGTGAGAAAGTACGCGGTGCGCTCCATGTACTTGGGCAAACACGTGGTCTTCTTGCCGTGCAGAACACTCTTGCCGGTGGCCTCGTCAATCGTGCGCGCGAGCGGCAACACTCCGTGGCAAATCGCTGCAACAGGCTTATTCGTGGGCCAAAATCGCAAGATGAGCGCTTGGAGTTCTGCGCTGCCGAGAAGCTGACGCATGCCGGGCGCGTGACCACCCGGCAAGAGCAACGCGTCGAACGTGCCTACGTCCACGTCCCTCCATCTTCGAGGCTTCGAGAATTCCGCGGTCTTGATCATGTCCGCATAGAACCGTTTTGGTTCATCGAGCGCGCCGAGTTGACCAAAGAGGACGCCGCTGAGTAGCAACGGATCGCAGGCGGGAGTGTCACCATGTTCGGTCGCAAACACGACTTGGTGACCCGCGTCGGTGAGCATGCGCCACGGCACGGCGACTTCCGTCGTGTCGAAATCGCGGTCTGGAAGTGGAACGAGAACGCGCTTGCTCGAACGCTGGGTCACTGCGGAAAGCCGCACACGCTCGCGAGCGAGCCCATGGGCTGACACGATGGGCAACCCGAAAACTGGCCGCCAAAACCTTGGTTGTTCTTGGCGCACTTGCAAGCACCACCGGGACACCCGCACGTGACCGCATATTTGTCCGGCCCGCACATCCACTCTTCGAGGACGTTGCACTGACCATTGGGCCCGGCGCTACCCGACATCGTGTGGGGTGTGCAGGGAGGCGGAGGCGGAGGCGGGGGTGGCGGGGGAGACGCATCAAACGCGCCCCCGTCTTTCTTGAACAAGGTGCCATCCGACGAATTGCTGGAGTCTGATCCGTTGGCGCTGCCGTCGAGATCTCCCGCGATTTGCCCGCCGCAGCCGATCGCAAACACCAGCAAAAAACAGCCTGTGCGTACACTCACGGATTCACCTTCGTCACGAGTTGAAAGATGCCGAGACACATCTCGTCGAGTGTGGTCTCGCCGAGCGACACGTTGTTCGGGTGCTCGACGCCCTCCTGCTTGAGCGCCTGACCGACCTTTGGGTTGTCGAGTGTGTTGTCGTAGGTGCACTTGATGGTGAGTTGATCGAACTGCCGCAGACTGGGGAGCTGGTCGAGCTGGGGCACGTCGTAGTGGTAGATGCGCTGCCAGTTGAAGTCCCAGGCAGGGATCCCCATCAAGCATTCGTCTTGTGGCTCCGAATCCTTCGGCGCCAATCGGTGCTCGCGAATGTCGACATGCGTGCCGACCCAATGCATGTGACCGCCGATGCCATAGATGAAGAGCTCTGGCGTGGGCTTGTTGCCGAGCACGGGAGGAACCGTGATGCGCTGAGTGACGGTCTTGTCTTTCGCGTTGGCTGGGATCATGAACGTGCTGAGCGCGTTTGGATCGGTCTTGTCGACGATGAAGCCGTCTCCGTTGGGAAACGTCGTGTCGAAGTTGCCGATGAGCACCGAATTCAAACTCCACTCTGGAGTCGTCGCGTTGAAGCGAAGCTGAATTGTCGTCGTATCAGGCTTGTTTCCCGTGGCCGCGATGACCCCGTGCGGATGATAGTGAACCTGCGCGACGAGCAGAGTGCCCGCAGTCACCTTGGTACCAACATTGGCTGGAAACTCCTGCGCCTGCATGCCCGGCGCCCAGGCCATGAGCACACTCGTCTGCTGGAAACCCACTCCGCCGAAGCACTCGTAACCACCGTCGGGACCGAGTGACTTCTTTTTGGTCGCGCCAGTTGGATCGGTGAACACGACGACGTGATGCACGACCTCGGGGTTTCCGGGCACGACATTGGTGCCGTTGATCCAAGTGTCCTGAGCGAGTTTGGGATCCAAAACGAAGCAACGAAACGTGTCGGTGTCATTTTTGGTAACCACGAACCCGGTCGCTGGTTTTAGCTCCATTTGCGTGTTGGGCAGACCAAGCGTTGGCTTGAGGGCCGGCGGCGCATCCGACGGATTGCCCTCTTGCGCGCCCGTTTGCGCCCACTGCTCGAGGGTCGAGAGTTCTGCGGGCGACAGGCGAGGATCGTGTGTCCACTTGTAGCGCGGCGTGCAGCTCGACGTTTCTTGCGCGCCCCAAGGCGGCATGATCTTGTCGCGAGTGACGGTCGCCATCAAACCCGATTTGTTTTTTGCGTCGGCATACGTCAGCAACGTGAACGGCGCGATGCCGCCCTCCGTGTGGCAGTTCTGGCAGTGCTGCTGCAGAATCGGCTCGACGTCTTTGTGGAAGGTCACGGGTGTACCGCTGGACATGAAGCATCCAGCGAAGGCCGTCACGACGGCCGCCAACACCGTGCATCCTGC
>JAYVXK010000745.1:0-4927 GCA_043785265.1 Myxococcales bacterium
TCTCCCGGAGGTGCTGGGATCGTTCGTTCGAACTTGAGCTCGATGGTCTTTGCTTTCATCGTTTCTTCTCCTTCTTCTTTTTCTTTTTCTCGTCTTTGAAATGCTGCTCGAATTGGTCGAGTCGTTGGTTCCAGAAGCGCTCGTACTCGTGCACCCACTGCGCCACCTGCTGAAGCGGCTCGCCGCGAAGAGAGATAAGGACCTCACGACCCTGCTTCTCGCGCTCGATGAGTCCTGCTCTCTCGAGCGTCTTCAGATGTTTGGTCACCGCGTTCAGCGCCGTGTCGAAGGGCTCTGCGATATCCAAGAAGCGGGAAGGCCCTTTGGCGAGCCGCCCGATGATCGCTCGCCGCGTCGGGTGGGAAATCGCCGTCAGAACGTGCGTCAATTCATCCATGCGATACATTACACCCAAAGGTGTAATGTTTGGCAAGATCTTTCTTCAATTGATCCGATTGGCTTCGACAGCCCCATTTGTCGTCGGCCTGGCCCTTGAAATGGGCGATGATGCGACGATGACGTTGCCCGTGATCGGCTCGACGCTCGTGAGCAAGTACACCTTGCTCGGCGAGCTCGGTCGCGGGGGGATGGGTGTCGTCTACGAAAGTCAGCAGGCGGATCTCGGTCGTCGCGTCGCCGTCAAGGTGTTCGCGCGCCAGAGCGGGGACGAGCCTGACTTGCGACGCTTCCAGCGCGAGACTCAGATCCTCGCGAAGCTCGGTCACCCGAACATCGTCAGCGTGTTCGACTTTCATCCAGGCGACGCGGTCACGCCTCCGTTCGTCGTGATGGAGCTTTTGCGCGGCAAGACCCTGGGCGAGCTCGTCCGCGCGCACGGTCGACTCGACGCGGCTCGCGTGGCGCGGATTGGTCTTCAGTTGTTGGAGGCGCTCGACGCCGCGCACTCGAACGGAGTGGTGCATCGAGACTGCAAGCCAGCGAATGTGTTTTGTGTCGAGACTCTCCAAGGCGACTTCGTCAAGCTGCTCGATTTCGGAGTCGCCAAGGATCTCGCCGAGTCGCGCGCGCTCACTGCCCCAGGCAACATCGTCGGCACGCTCAGCTACATGGCACCCGAGCAGCTCCTCGGCGAACCCGCGGGTTTCTCGGCGGATCTGTATTCGGTCGGCGCGTGCATGTATTTCGCGCTCGCGGGCAGCAAGCCGTTCGACGCCACCTCACAGGGCGAGCTCGCGCGAGACATCTTGTACAAGGACGCCGCTCCGCTCGCGGCGCTTCGACCGGACGCCATCGCGCTCGGTGCGGTTGTGCACAGGGCGCTGGCGAAGACCCCAGCCAATCGCTTCGAGTCGGCGCGCGCGATGCACGAGGCGATCGTCGCGGCGACCTCGGCGAGCGCTGCTTCCACGCGAGCGCCGCCTCCGCCGATGTCGTCCGTGCCGACACGCCCGGGCTCGTCCTTGCCGGTGCCGCAGCCAGAGCCAACCAGGACGTCCGCGCCGCTCGCCGAAATCAGCGCGGCGCCGCGTGTCACACAGAGCGTCGGTGCAGCACCACCAACCGCGCCTGCTCCTGCGCCGAGTCGCATCGGATGGTTCGTCGTCGTGATCGTCCTCTTGTTGTTCACGACGTCACTCGCCACTGGACTCGGCGTATTCGTTTATGCGACCCGAATCACTCCTGCTCCGAACGCATCTGCTGACGCAACTGCCGTGATCGCTTTGGCAACACCGACGCCTTCCATTTCTTCCTTAGCGAGCGCGTCCGCGAGCGTCTCGAGCAACACCAAGCCGGTCCACCCTGCCGTGAAACCGCCTCCTCGAAAGACGGCCCAACCCGGCCAGTGTTGGTGCATTCCAAACGACGACAACTATCACCTCACCGGCGGCTTGTGCGCCACTGTCACCGCGACGCGCAGTTGCGGATGCGAAGGTGACCACGGAGACGGTTGTGTCGTGGCCTGGAAAGACAGCGAGCTGGGCGGCGTCTGGAGCTGCGCCAACGAACAGTTCATCGGTGATGGTTTCGCAAACGACCAGTCATGCCAAGGACACTTCCTGACTGGACCGAGCAACGATTTGCACGACGTGGTCTCGACAGGCAAGTTGAAGCAGTGCGACGCGTGCGTGACAACAGACGTGTACAAGGGAGCTGCAGGCGATCCTTGCACAGGCAAGTATCGCTATGACGTATCGGTCACGCTTCCAGGTCACATCAGGTGCGCAGACGGGAACTGACCACTACAACGCCAAGCGGGGAACTGGGACCGGGACGGGAAACGGGAGCGGGTGCGGGGGGACGGGGACGGGAACCGGGCGGGAACCGGGACGGGGACCGGAGCGGGGACCGGGATGGCGACGGCGTACGGCGACTGCGTGCTACGCAATCTCATCGACGCAGCGGATCAGCGGATCGCGCAAACGCTCGGGAGGTCGGAGGTTCGACCGGACGTCCTGGCCCCGACTTTCGCCATTAATTATCACGGAATCTTTCGTTCTGGTGGAGCTTCTTTCTCTGCGCGACTTCGGGTGTCATCCACGACATGTTCCTCGTTCCACGCACGCGAGCAGAGCGCAGACGAACGCACTCACTCGTCGACGTTGCACTCGATGACAAGCAGCGTGAGGCAGTCTCGCTTCCGGCGCGACGGGCACTTCTGGTCCTCGGCGAGGCTGGGCATGGGAAGACGACGGTCCTTCTCCATCGGCTCGCGCGAGTCTGGTCGCACGACCTGCGCGCGGCGGTGCTCGTGCCGACCGAAGCGCTGGTGCGGTTGCTTCAGCCGCTCCTTCGGCACCTGGGTGTCGATGTGGAAGTGCTCACCTATGATCGATGGGCGGCGGCCCAGGCGCGGCGCGCGTTTCGTCGATTGCCTCGCGAGAGCGAGCTGACGCCGCCCAGTGTCACGCGCATCAAACGCGATCCTGCACTCAGACTGGCTCTAGCGGAGCTTGCCAAGCGCGAGCCTGGGAGACTGAACGATGATGCGGACGCAGCGGTACTTCCGACGCGACAACACGTGACGCGTGGCGATCTGCAGCATCTCTTTGGTGATCGCGCGCTCCTCGAACAGACCTTCGGATCGCGAAGAGCAGTCGACGATGTGTTGGACCGCACGCGTGTGCAAACAGGACTCACCACCGAGGAGGCCTGGGCGCATGTGGAAGATCGCCAGCGTCTGATCGCAGTGGATGGAAGAGCGCTCGACGACGGCACCGCGACTTCTCACGCGAACACCCTGGATGTGGAAGACTACGCCGTCCTCTTCGAACTCGATCGCATGCGCGCAGAGAGACGTGGGAAGACACCCACCGCGCCGCGCGCGTTTGATCTCATCGCGATCGACGAAGCGCAAGAGTTCGCGCCCCTCGAACTGGCGCTCATCGGACGCAGTCTCACACCCGACGGCACACTCATCGTCGCAGGCGACGAGCAGCAGCAGACTGGGGAGACGAGCGAGTTTGGTGGTTGGGAAGGTGTGATGCGCGACCTCGGCCGCCCCGATCATGCGACCATCCGACTCGACATCAGCTACCGATGTCCACCGAGTGTAGTGACTCTCGCTCACGCCATCCTCGATCCTCTTGCGCCGCATTCGACAGGCGAGCCCGCGCTCATGCCGCTTGCTGATCTAGGCCGTGAACTCGCTCTGCTCGCACGCCGCGACCCACGCGCTTCGGTGGTCGTCATCTGTCGTTCGCCGCTGACCGCGCGCGCGGTGGTCACGCGTCTCCGGGCCGATGTCCCCGCGCGCTTGGTTTTCGACGGCCGCTTCCTATCGCGCCAGCCGGTGCAGGTGACGACGGTCGATGAGGTCAAAGGCCTCGAGTTCGACTACGTGATCATTCCCGATGCGACCGCACGCGACTACCCAGACAACCCAGCCTCGCGCCGCGCGATGTACGTCGCCGTGACAAGAGCACGCCACCAAGCACTCATCGCGCACCCAGTCGGCGACCGGAGCGACATCCTCCCCAAGACCTGAGCGAAAAGCGGAGACGGGAACGGGGACGGGTGCGGGGCGGGAGCGGGGACGGGGACAGAGACGGGGACGGGAACGGGTGCGGGGACGGCGACGGGGACGGGAACGGGGACGGTGCGGGGACGGACGGTCCGGTGCGCGTGCGGGTGCGGGGACGGAGACGGACGGGCCGTCACTTGATGAGAACTCTTCGCAGAAGCTATCCTGCGACGATGCACTGGTTGCTGAAGCGCAGTCCGGGTTTCTTCTTCGTCTTGGCTGCGGCGTACATGGGATGCCACCAAGAAGCCGCGTCGGGGCCATCGGCGCCGGTCGTCGCGAGTGTTCCCGCTGTCGCCCCGAGCGCGGCTCCACCTCCCACTGCTCCCGTCACTTCTGCCCAGCCTTCCGATCCGGTTCCCGCGAGCAGCGTCGAGTCGTCTCCACCATCGCCATCCGCGACTGCGGGTGCGCCAACCGCCGGAGTCAGCGATGCCGATCGCGTCGTGGCTGGGCTCCGACCTCGGCTGCGCAATTGCTACATGCGCGCGCTCGCCTCCGATCCTTCGCTGACTGGCCAGGTGCACGGCGACATCACGATTGCGGGCGACGGAAGAGTCACGGGGGTCAAGCTCACTGGCGTGACACCAGAGCTGCGCGCGTGCATTGCAACCGTCATCAAGTCCGCGAACCTCGGACCAACAGGCGATGCTAAGCCAATGACCGTGCACTTCTGATCGACCCGAAGTGGATCTTTTCGCGGGCCCTTCCGACTGTTAGTGTTCGTGCGTGAGTTCGTCTCCAAACGACTTCGTATGCATGGACTGCGCGGCGTTCCAGCCGCAACCCGGCGTGTGTGCGCGCTGTGGTTCGGACCCTATGCTCGACACGCGCGACCCGAATGTCCGCGAGATGTGCACCGAGCAGGACACCGACCGCCGCTCCAAGCGCGAAGATCTCATTCGTTACATCTCGATCCCTTTTGGAATCGTCGGCGTCATCTTG
>JAYVXK010000746.1:0-4918 GCA_043785265.1 Myxococcales bacterium
CCACTGCGCCTGCTGCACCCGAGCCAACGACGACGAAGTCGAACGCCTCGTCGACGTCTGTGGTCTGCACTTCCCCATCGATCCACGATCCAGCGGGAAATGCCTCGTCAGCGAAGCGACTTTTTACTCCGCTGTCTGCCTCGTCAAGCTGCGACATGAGCGTGTTCCTTCTTCTTGCCTAAAGTGAGCGGTCGCTCGCTGCGCCGCAAAACGTCTTCGCGCAGTTTTGGATCGCGAAAAATCCACAGCCCACCGAACGCCTTGAAGAGCAGGGAGAGCTGCCGCACGAGATAATATTTGTTGTAGAGGAGCCCCATCAGCACGCGCTCGCGGTCGGCCGCCGTCAAGCCGGTGATGGTCGCCAAGCGGCCGATGAGCAGCAGCGGAGAGAGCGCGATCATCCAGATGGCGATCCGCAGGCCCATGCCACTGCGCCATGGAATGAGATCCATCGTCTCGTCGAGCGAACCGTCGATGTCGATGCGGTCGAAAGGCACGCGAATGCCACGTTGCCGCTCAGCAAAGATGCTCGTGAGCGCCACGTTCGCCCATTTTTTTTCGACTTTGGTGAGGTTCATGGTTTTGCTCTTTTCCCGCTTTTTCGGCCTCGAACGGGCGCTGGCTCGCTCGGGCGGCGTGTTGGCAAGCCTGCGCGTTGGCGCGCTCGCGCGATGAGTTCGGCGTCGACCTCTTCGAGAGCTTTGCGCACCAGGTCTCGCGCGATGACTGGATCACCCTGCTCGATCAACAAGATGACGAGCGGATAGGAATCCAACGTGCGTTTGGGCTCGTCGTAGAGAGCTGCGATCAGGTCTGGCTGCTCGTCCGGGAGGCGTGCAAACGTGTTCAAAATTAGCTCGAGACCGACATTGCGCGCGGCGCGGATGACCGCGCGCATGAACGCGACGTCTCCGCGGGCGATGGCGAGAGGGTCGTGCACTCTCGCGCGCTGCTCCTCTGCTCGATCGCGCATCATGAGCGCGTCGTAGGGGGAGTGCCGAACCGCAGCGAGAGCGACTGCTTCTGCCGCAAGAACACGTCGTACCTCGAGGATTGAAACGAGCAACTCGTGCCATGCCTCGTCACGAGGCGACAACATGCTGGCGAGAGCAGGCAGGGCGTCCAGGCCAGCGCGCTCGCGCCACGAAGCCACTACGGTGCCCGCGCCGTGACGCGTGACGATCAAGCCAAGTGCTTCGAGTCGGCCAAGCGCAGCGCGCAACGTGAGCCGATTGACGCCGAGCGCCAAGGCCAGTTCGCGCTCTGAAGGCAGCTTGGACCCGGACTCCAACCGACCCGCGAGGATTTCACCCCGTAGCCGGTCGGCAACCGCATCGACAACTGTGAGGCGCGCCACCGGACCGAGGATGGTCGAGACGTCGAGAGCAGGAATTTGGTCTTCGAGGGGAATGGTCATCGGGTCATCAACTGGTTGAACCACTAGATAACCCAACCACTTTGACTGCGCAAGTAGTTTCGCAGCAAAATATTGTACGCGTCTCTATTCGCGCAAAAACCGGGCATGATCGACCTCCCATGATTGATCTAAGAAGCGACACGGTCACCCGCCCCACTGCTGCGATGCGAAAGGCCATGGCCGAAGCCGAAGTGGGCGATGACGTGTTCAGCGAGGATCCGACCGTGCGGGCGCTCGAGGACGAGGTCGCACGACTCACAGGCAAGGAGGCCTCACTCTTCGTATCGAGTGGGACCATGGGCAACCAGCTCGCCATCGCTGTGCACACCAGACCAGGTGACGAAGTCATCGTCGGCGAAGGCGCGCATCCGGCGTTCTATGAATCGGGAGCGGCGCCCGCTTTGTCGGGAGTGCAGTTCGCAGTGGCAGGTGCAGGTGGACTCTTCGATGCTGACGCGATGGAGGCCGCGATCAAACCGAAGGCCTACTGGTGTCCACGTACGTCGCTGGTTTGCGTGGAAAATACACACAATCGCGCAGGAGGCCGGATTTTTCCCCAAAAAAGCGTGATCGCGATTGCCGAGCGCGCGCGTAAGCACGGACTTGCAGTGCATCTCGATGGCGCACGACTCTGGAACGCGAGTGCTGCAACAGGGTTGTCGGTCGCCGAACTCACTGCGCCATTCGACACGGTCAGTCTGTGTTTCTCCAAAGGGTTGGGTGCACCCGTCGGGAGTGTTTTCGTGGCGTCGAAAGAACACGTCGAGCGAGCGCGGAGACTCCGGAAGATGTGGGGAGGTGGCATGCGGCAAGTGGGGATTCTTGCGGCCGGAGCGCTTCATGCTCTGCGCAATCATCGCGAGCGACTCACAGAAGATCATGCCAACGCAAAGCGCTTCGCAGAGATAGTCGCAGGCGCACGAGGGCTGCGGGTCGACCTCGAGGGTGTCGAGACCAACATCGTGAACGTCGACTGCGATGCGCCAGCGGAAGACATCGCGCGACGTGCGAGCACTCGTGGTCTGTTGCTCAACGCAACGGGGCCCCGTCGGATGCGAGCCGTCATGCACCTCGATGTCGATCGAGACTCCGTGGAGCGCGCCGCGAAGTTGCTCGTCGACGCTGCGAGCGGATGAACCCGATGAAGTCGGTCGGCGTGGTCGCAGTGTTGCTCGTCGCCTGTCGTGCAGCAGGGCCCAGTAGTTTCGCGGTTGCTTATGCGGATGGTCAGCGCGCGGAGTCGGCGGGGCGGTGGTCCGAAGCGGCGATTGGCTTCGATCGGGCTGCAACCGAAGCGGTGGATGATCGCCACAAAGAAGACGCCCTCTATCTCGCTGCGCTCGCGCGGATTCGTGCGGGAAACGTCGCGGGCGGCGGACAACAGCTCGTGACGATCAGCGGTGGACACGGTGATCACGCTGCAGATGCCTCGCTCGCGCACGCGCTGCTCTTGATGTCGACACACGATCCTGGCGCAGAAACAGAACTCGACACACTCGTGCGGCGCTTTCCGGGCAATGGTTTGGCGCCGCGCGCTCTGGCTTTGCGTTTGCGTTTGGAAGACGACAAGGGCGTTGATGCAGCGCTCACTTACTTGGCGACGCTCGAAGCACCACTCGCGGCAACCGAAGTCGGCGCGGACGTGATCTATCAAGAAGCGCTGCGGGTCGAAGCAAAGGGCGACCTCGAGCGAGCACACGCGATGTATGTCGACGTCGCGACGCGATGGCCATACCCCGGTGGCGCGCTGTTCGACGATGCGCTCTGGCGCGCGAGCTTGATTGCCGACAAAAGGGGCGATCCAAAACTAGCAGCTGCTGACTTGGAGCAGATGCTCGAGGTGCGCGAAGAGTCCCAGTTCAACGGCAGCTACGATCGGCCTCGGTTTCCGGAGTCGATGATTCGCCTGGCGCGGGTCTATGAGGGCGGACTGCATGACGATGCACATGCGCGCGAAACATGGCAACGCTTTGCCAGCACCTTCACCCGATCACCCAAGGTCGATCTGGCGATGTGGAACGACGCGCGGCTGGCGCAAAAATCGGGCGATTCGGAGGGCGCTTGCTCTACCTTGGCCGCGCTCGTCGATCGATTTCCAGATTCGCGCTACGTGCCTTGCGCGGTCTCGCGATGCAACAAGGTCACGCGGCCAAAAGAGAGTCACGCGCCAAGCGATTGCCACGCGTACATCGAACGCGAACCCTAGGGCTCGTCTTCGGCTTCTTCTTCGTCGAGCTCTTCTTTGTCTTTGTCGTCGTCGTCGACATCTTCGTCGTCTTCTTCGTCGACGTCGTCGGTCTCTTCTTCTTCGTCTTCGTCGTCTGCGGGGACCGCCGCCTTCTTTTCGAACTTCATGTCGACGCCGACGTCACCGAGCTGCGTGTCGATCAACTCGAACAGCTCGTCGACGTCATCGCCGCTCCACTCGTCGAGCATGTCGGTCAAGAACTCGAAGAAGTCACCGCTGTCGAGACGACGTTCGATCTCTTCGACTTGCTCCTCCGTGAACGCCTCGAGGATGTCCTCGCGCAGGGTCTCGGTATCGCCTTCTTCAATGGCGTCGGTCGCCGAGAGTCGAATCTGGCGGACCGCGCGCTTGTCGAGCACTATCTCCATGGGACGAAGTGGCGAATACGCGATGCGCGCGCATGGTGTCAATGGGTGGCGTGCAGGTGACGTCCGTACTCGGTGAACGTGAAGCTTTTTCGCATCGCGAAATCCCGCGACGTGCCTACACTCCCCCCATGAAGCGCGCGATCGTTCTGTTTGGTTGCGCAATCGGATTCCTCGCCGGATCCGCGCACGCGGACGGCACGTCTCCGGCTTTGCCGGAGCGTGGTCTACACCAGACGGACGAGCCCACTCCGCAGAGTCTCGCGCGAAAATATTGGCAGGTCGGGGTTTCTTTTGCCGCAGAGTTCGTCGCGTTCGCTGGACCCATCTGCAATCAGCAGCCGTGCATTTTGGGCAGCGGGGGCGGCATCGCAGCGCGCGCAGGCATTCGAAGCGCTGGTCCATTTTATTTGGGCCTCGCGTACGAGTTCTCCAAACAAGACGCGAGTCAGATTTATCGCCTCGCCATCCTTCAGCAGCTCCGAATGGAGGGCCGATTTTATTTTTTGGACGTGCGACGCGACACCCAGCCGTATTTAATCGGCAGTCTCGGCGGGGCGGCGTACGGCAACGAATGGTCGATCGACACGGGCGGTCCAGCAGCAGGCTTCGGCATCGGCACCGAAACGCAGATCTCGACCTCGACGGTTTTCGGCCTCGCGCTCACGTATCGCGCCCTTTATACAGCGGCATTCTTCGATGGCGCGCATCGTCGAAGTGACGGTCCAGTGCAGATGTTCGGCCTCGAATTGGTGCTCGAGGGGCGAGACCCGTTTTGACGATAAAGAGTGGGTCGGTGCTTCTTTGCGACAAGACAGCTTGACGGCGAGCCTCGCTCCGAGTTTCCCTTCATGGGTGATTTGCGCCACGTGCGGCAAAAATAACTCT
>JAYVXK010000747.1:0-4907 GCA_043785265.1 Myxococcales bacterium
CTCCACGCATGGCTGCAAGACTGGTCCGACTCCGCGCGCTCGATCATCAAGCGCCGCGACCAACTCCTCCGCCTCGGCATCGGCAAACGCCAAAAGCGAACCGCACCGCCTGCGCCGATCACGACTCAACCCGTGGCCCCCGCTCCTGCACCCGCGCCCCCAGCAGCCGAACTCCCTTCCCCCAAAACGGAAGCGCCAGCCCCCGCCCAACTGAACGGCCACCCCCACGCGTGACCGCCCACCCGAGCCGACCAACGCGCGTCTGTCCCAAGGCAGACGCGCGTTTCTCGTTAAAAGGGGAAGCCCGGGTAACACTGCGGTCTCAGCGTCCCGCCGTTTCATGTCCGCCTCGCGGTGCCCGCCGGTTCGGCGCCTGCACGGTCTCAGCCCGCCTCAACAACCACGCTTGTTTCGCTTCCGCTCGGTTTGCAACCACAAGATGTAGACCTCGACAGCTCGGTCGGGCGAAGACAGACTAATGCGATGTCTCCGCAGCGAGCGTACCGTGCCAAGGCCGAAGGCGCGAGCCCAAGGACTTGGACTGATGGACGTGAGACCCGAGTCAACAGGTCACGAAACCTCCTTGCCACGCTGAGCGCGTCGGCGGTTGGCGCGCTCGTCGCGGGGCTGGCGTCGTTCGCGGGCTGCGATGTCTCATGCCAGGGCCCAATCGCGGAGCAAGACGGAGGGACGCGCGCGCGCCCCGTCGCGCTCGTGTGCGACGGCTCGCCTTGCACGCTCGCCATCGGACATGACGCGCCCAACGTCATCGCCTCGGACGGCACCCGCGTCTACTGGGGATCCCTCTCCGCTCGGATTTGGAGCATCCCCGTAGGTGCTGGAACCCCGCCGACTTTGCTAGCGGACTTGTTCGACAAGCACAGCGACCCTCGCATCGAGGCGATCGCAGTCGATTCATCGAACGTCTATTGGACCCTCGAGAACAAGGGAAGCGGCGCGGTGTTCATGATGCCCAAAGACGGCGGCATGGTGACCCAGCTCGCGACCGCTCTCGGCGCTCCTGGGGCCATCGCGGTCGATGCGACCCACGTCTATTGGGTCGACGACGGCATCGAGCGAGTGCCCATCTCGGGAGGACCGGTCACCACGCTCGTTCCGTTGGGTGGCGGTGATTTTTCGTGGCGCAGCACCTTGGCGGTCGACGACAAGAACATCTATTGGACGACCCACGGGGGCGGTGAGCTCTTGGCAGCCTCGCTGGACGGAGGGCCACGTCGAGCCCTCGCCTCACCTGCATGGTCTGTCGCCGTGAGCGATGGGGGTGTCTACTTCGCCACGAACGACTCGGTCTTCCATGCGGCAGAAGATGGCGGAGCTCCGACGATGCTCGCAACGATCGGGGTGGACGCAGGGTTCATGGCTCCGTGGGCCTCACAACTCATGGTCGATGGCACCAACCTCTATTGGCTCGATGAGCTTCCAACAGGAACAATCAACAGAGTGCCCATTGTCGGCGGTGAGCTCTTGCCGCTCAACCGTGACTTGCTCTTTGGCTCCAGCAACCAACAGTTCACCGTGGACTCGACGAGCCTCTATTGGCTGGAAAACATAAGCGGCGACGATGTAGCGATCATGAAGAGCACGCCGAAGTGAGCTCGCTTCGGCTGCTGCACGATCTCACCATGACGTCGCCGCGCGGGTGTCCATGGACAGTCGAGACGAACCGTTGCTGTAGTAAATCGACGAAGTGCTCGACGACGCAAAGCGCTTCGGCAAAGTTCGCGGGGCTGAGGGGCGAATCGCGTCGTGCTTTGAGCGTCTTGTGTCAGCGAGCGGCGAATGCTTGCGCCAACACCTGTGCTGCCGCAGGAAGCGAGTTTGGGTCTATTCGACGGTCATCCGCCCGGAACGCTCCGGCAGCAGTGTTAAGCTCGGGTCTTGCGTAGCGAGATGACCACGAGCCGACCGTTGCGCCGGATTTCGATCACGTGGCGTTGGTAGTCGTTGTTCGGAGTTGGCGACAAATACGCGGACGCATCCACGGCATAACCGTCGACACTCATGATCGCATCGCGAGGCGAAATTCCGAGCACGTCGCGGAGGCTGGCGATGTCGTATCGACTCTCGTCTCCGGCGATCCACGCGTCGACCAGCGTCATCTCCGCGCCTTCTCGCTTCGCCTCTTGCGCATAGTCGTAGAGCGCGTTGCCATCGTGTACTTGACCCGCGAAGAGGGACGAATCGGGTTTGCTCCCAGGTCCCGTCCCCCAGTTTCGGTACGGCGGTGAGGCGTGCGGTGCGACGCGAGCAACGCCTGCGTTGGGGCGGAACACATGTGGCGCAGGATCGACTCCGCCGTCTGGTAGCGCAGTCGAGACCGCAATGAACGTCACCGCTGAACTCGCGAAAGCCGCGACACCAAGCCAGATCCAACGCCAGGCGCGGTGAGCAAACAGCAACCGCGGTCGCGCGAGCTCACAGCCACATGGACGCGCGTCTGTGCATGATACATCCAATCGCGGAAGCGCCAGCGCGCGTGGTGCAGACGTTCGATAGGGAGTGAGACTCATGTACGGGCCCCATCGCAAGCACGATGCCATGTCCATTCGACGCGCGATCGCGGGCAATTTTCGGACGCGCAATGTGATTGTTGATCATGTGACAACCAAGCGCGTCGGCGCGCGACAAGGTGACAAGTCGATTTGCGCGGAGTAGTCCCTTCGTCCTCATGACGCGCTCTGGCCCGTGGGCTGCTTTTGCGTACCGCGATTACCGGTTGCTCCAGGCAGCGCGCGTTTCGTCGATCCTCGGCATTCAAATGCAGAGCGTCGCGGTGGGCCTGCAAGTCAACGCGCTCACGCACAATCCCTTCGATCTCGGCATGGTGGGTTTGATGCAATTTCTGCCTTTCGTCGCGCTCTCGCTCGTCGCAGGTCACGTGGCCGATCGGGTTGATCGCCGGCTCGTCCTCGCTGCGTGTCACGGAGCCATCGCGCTCATCGCCGCGGGACTCACGATCAACGCACACTTCGGCGGCAAGACTGTCGCGCCGATCTACGCCCTCTTGCTCCTATTCGGGGTCGCGCGCGTGTTCGCGGGGCCTGCGAGTCAATCGCTCTTGCCAGGCATCGTCGCAAAAGAAGACTTCACCAATGCCGTCGCGTGGAGCTCGACGTTTTGGCAAGGCTGCACGATCATCGGTCCGGCGATCGGCGGAGTGCTCTATGCGTTCGGGCCCTCACGCGTCTATGGCACCACCGCCATGCTCTCTACACTCTCGATGGTGCTCGTGCTCGCGATGCGAAGACCGACCATCAAGCGCGAGATCGAAGCAGCGTCGTGGCGGACGGTCCTCGCAGGCGTGCGCTACGTTTGGCAAAAGAAGCTCATTTTAGGCTCGATTTCGCTCGATTTGTTCGCGGTGCTTTTGGGAGGTGCCGTCGCGCTCCTGCCGTTGTTCGCAGACTCACTGCATGTTGGATCGCTCGGCTTCGGACTCTTGCGAAGCGCGCCGGCGATGGGAGCGTCGCTCACTGCAATCGTGATCGCGTTCCGACCGCTGCGGCGTCATGCCGGAATGTGGATGTTCGTTTGCGTGTTCGTCTTTGGCTTGGCGACGATCGGTTTTGGTCTATCGCACACCTTCCTGTTGTCGATGGTGATGCTCGCGCTCGTCGGAGCGACAGACATGGTGTCGGTCGCAGTTCGACAGACACTGGTGCAAATCGAAACTCCCGAAGACATGCGCGGTCGGGTGTCTGCGGTGAATCTCGTGTTCGTGGGAGCCTCGAACGAACTCGGCGAATTCGAATCCGGCGTGACCGCGGCGTGGCTCAATCCTGTGCGTGCGGTGGTCGTCGGCGGCGTGGGCACGCTGATCGTCGTGCTCGTATGGGCAGGCTTATTTCCAGAGTTGCGCAAAGTGGACCGCCTCGGCGGCTGACGCGCGAGAGCTCGAAACACCATCGAGACGTTGGCGCGCTTGACTTGCCGTCGTTCTCGCTCCCCAATGAGCGGATGCGTGGTGCAACTCTGCGAGTCTTCGTACTCCTCCTCGCTGCTTGCTCATCGGCGAAGAGTGCTCCCGACGCATTCCCCTTCGCGCACGACGACGCATCTGCTCTTCGACCTCAACCCGCGCCCGTCTCGCCGCTCTTCGTCGGCAGTGGCGGTTTTGGTTATGGATACGGCAGCTCGTTCACAGGAGCGACGGCGCCTCAAGGCATGATGAAGGCCGGAGCCGACACGAGCGGCGCGTGGGGCAGCGTCAATTTCCTGCATTATTCAGGCTATTGGTACGACGACGACACCATCATTGGTTTTTCGCACATGCATTTGCATGGCACTGGTGCGCAAGACTACGGCGTCCTCGGCATCATGCCGACCGATGCGTTCGACGCGTCTCGCATCACCGCTGCGGGCTACGCGTCCAAGTTCGACAAGACCACCGAGAAGGCTGCTCCCGGGCGCTACGACGTCACGCTCACGCGCGGCAACATCGGCGTGTCGATCGTCGCGTCGCCACACGCGGCTCATCATCGCTACAGTTATCCGGCCACGGCGCAGAGCGCGCATGTCATCGTCGATCTCGATCATCGACTCGAGAGCGGCACGATCGAAAACATCACGCTCGATCTCGATCCGCTGAAACGCGTCGCTCGCGGCAGCTTCAGGAGCCTCGGGCAGATGTCGCGCGGCTTCAACGGATCGATGATCTACTTCGCGATGCGAACGCTCCAAGATTGGTCCGGCAATGTCGTGTGGTCGAGTGGCCAGGCCCCCGCCGCTGGTACGCACGCAGCGGGAACCAAAGCCGGGTTTGATCTCGACTTCGACTTGACCAAAGACCACCTTCCCATCGAACTACAAGTCGGCATCTCGCTCGTGTCGATCGACGAGGCACAGGCAAACCTGGACGCCGAGATGCCCAAGTTTGCGTTCGACGA
>JAYVXK010000748.1:0-4897 GCA_043785265.1 Myxococcales bacterium
CGATCTTCGCGCGCTTGGCGAACAAGCACCTCGACGGACACACCCTCGAGTCGACCGCTCGATCGTTCGGATATGGCGAGCCGATCGCGTTCGACGTTCCCAACGAGGCGAGCAGCATCGCATTGCCGGATGACAAGCTTGGCTTCGCGCGGACTGCAGCAGGTTTTTGGAACACGACTCTCTCTCCGCTCCAAGCCGTGATGCTCAGCGAGACGATCGCTCGCGAAGGCGAGCCGATGCGACCGTGGATCGTCAAAGAGGTCGTCAATGGCAAAGGCGCTAGTGTGATCGGTGCACCCGATCCGAGCGTCCTGCGGCACGCGCTCAAGAGAGAGACCGCCGCGCAGGTGGCGACGATGATGGAGCACACCATCACAGAAGGCACCTCGTACCGAGCGTTTCACGATCCCCGCGGGAAGGCGTTTTTGCCGGGAATCGTGGCGGCTGGCAAGACGGGCACGTTGAGCGATCCCGATGGCGCTCGCCTCTATTCTTGGTTCACGGGTTTTGCGCCGACTCATCCGCGGGATGGCGAGAGCCAAGTGGCCATCGCAGTGCTCATCGTGAACCACCCCAAGTGGAACGTGAAAGCGAACGTGATCGCGCGCGAGATGTTGCGCGCTTGGCAGCACGCAGACCAAAGCGAGGCGAGAGCGCGTACGACCATGGAGAACGGTTTGCGCTCGGACGACGACGACGCAGTCACGTCGCAGAAGAAGTAATCAGCCCGTGTAAGCGACGAAGCAACGACGACAGCGTGCTTCGTAAGCGGCCGCGCCCCCCACGAACAGTTGACCTTCGCTTGCAACGACACGCTGCGAGCGGGAAGCCTCCGCGCCGCACTGCGTGCAAACCGCATGAAGTTTGGTGACATACTCGGCGATGGCCATGAGTGCCGGCATCGGCCCAAAAGGCTTGCCTAGGTAGTCCTGATCGAGACCTGCGCAAATCACTCGAATGCCACGATTGGCGAGCTCCGAAACGACATCGACGATCTCGATGTCGAAGAACTGCGCCTCATCGACGCCGACGACTGCGACGTTCGGTCCAACGAGAGCGAGCAAGTCGTGGGCGCTAGAAACCGGTACTGCGTGCGCGCCGACGCCTTCGTGAGTGACGACCTTCACTTCGTCGTAGCGGTTGTCGACTTTGGGTTTGAAAAGTACGACGGCCATTCGCGCGAGCTCCGCGCGTTTGATCCGACGGAGCAGCTCCTCCGTCTTGCCGCTGAACATCGATCCGCACACGACCTCAAGGCACCCCATGCGTGCGCGCGCGAGATGCTCGCCTGCTGTGTTGGAGAGCGAGCCGCGATGCAGCGCATGACCGTCTTGAAGGATCGAACGACTCATCAGTGCCTCGTGCGGCAAACAACCAGCGGTTGAGACGACCGAAGGGAGCACGCCGTCCACATCGAACGCAGGACTACATCGGATCTGCGCAAATCAAAAGCCCCGCAGAAAATGGCCTTGCGACGCAAATTCCGCCTGGGACCCCTCTAGCGGGGCGATCGGCGTGCCGATCTCGGTGCTGACTCTCTCCTACACATTTCTTGTCGCACATTGGAGCCACGAACGAGGGTTGTAGACGTGCTCGCGAGCGATGCTAGATTGGAAAGCGTGGAAGTGGTGTTGCGCAAGCTCGGTAAAGGCTCGCGAGCCGTAGCGGGTCGATTGGTGCGTGCGCCGCGCAAGGGTTCCGTCGTGGTGATCGAGTTCCCCGATGGCATGCACGAATACGTGACCACCCCCGTGAAGCGCGTGCTTCGCCTCGCAGGTCGCGAAGTCTTTTACATTGAAACCATCAACAGTCGCTATCGCCTCGAAGTACGAAGCCGCGAAGACGCGGTCGCCGAGAGCGCTGGCTGACCAAGTGCTGAGATGGGTTCGCGGAGATCACGCTTGACGCGCGACATCCGCTAGCGGCATCTTGCGCCTCCGCGCCAACCGGGCGCGCTTGCACTGAGAGAAAAATGGGAAATTTCGATCGCCGTAACTCGATGAAAATGCGCCGCCGCAAGGCCCAAACCGCGAAGAAGGCACGTGTCAAACGTGTCGCTGCCGCGAAGGGAAAGGCGAGCGCTGCCGCGAAAAAGCCGAAGAAGAAGACCGCTTCCGCTTCGTAGTGGTCAGTCGGTGGCGCCGATGCGCACCGTGGGAAACTGAGCGTGCTGCCGCGGGCCTTCGGGCACGAGGGTCTCGATGCGCTCGCCAAGCAAGCCCAGATCGCCACCGTTTCGCTCTTCGCTCGCAAGGAGCCATGAGCCTTTTAGTTGACGCCACACTTGCTTGACGGTGGTGCCGCGCAAATCGCCTTGGTCGATCTTGAACCAGGCAACACGCACGAGCACGACGGCCTCGAGCGGGGTCTTCATTTGTAGACCCGCGAGTTCCGTGTCGGCGACGCGCACGTTGTTGCCCCAATCCTTGCGCAGCTCGGTGAAGTGCTCGCGATAGGTGGGCGCCACGCTTTCGCTGGCGAGTTCCATGCGACCAAAGCGCGCGTTGACGTTCAACTCTTGCGCAGTCTGTTGGACGAGCGCGCCTCCCGTCTGTTGATTGAGGCAGGCGACGAACACGAGCGGCAGCAAGCAATGAAGGCGCATCGCCCGACTCTACGGACCAGGCGCGATAAGGCCCAATTTTCAGCCTCAATAAGGGACCGCTGCCAGCACGTAGATCTTGTCCATGCCCTGACTGGCGAGTCCGCGCGCATAACCGAGGCGCATGGTGAAGCCGACGAAGTACCCGACCGTGAAGTCACCCCACAGCTCGGCCCCAACTCCAGTCTTGAACTTGGCGACTTGTGGATCGTCGAACGCGCTGCCGTAATCGACGAATAGATTACCCGAGAGGCGGTTGAACATCAACGGCAGGGTCGACAGTCCGCGGTCCACGTTGAAAATCGGAAAGCGATACTCCGCGTTGAAGAGGGCAAAGCTGTGTCCGATTTCTACGGCGACGGGATACCCGCGAAGCACCACGCTGCCTTGCTGGATGAACGCGCCCGACTGCAGAAGCGTCTGCGCGGTTTGAGAGAAGGGCACGTCGACGAAGCCGCCGACATAGAACGGCGAGCCTGGAAATGAGCCTCCGCTCGTGCCGGTGCCGACGTGGACGGCGATCGCGTGGTGCTTTAGCCAAGGCATGAGCAAGTATCCAGCGACCGCTGCCTGAGTGCGAAAGCCGCGGTAGTCGCTGCCGATCGTCGGATGAGTCAGATCGAAACTCGCGCTCGCGCTAAATCCTTTTTCGGGGCCAATGCTCCAGAGGTGCCTCTGCGCGTTCGAGTACGACCACGCGACTCGCAACAGCGACGCAAAATTCGTTTGCGGGATGCGCGGTGTTTCGTACGGATCGAGCTTGCTCGCGGCGACTGGCAAAGACGAAACGGCGCGAGAGACGTTCATCGCGATGCTCACGTTCTGACCATCGAAAGCGCGCGGAAGACCGTAATTGATGCCGGTTTCGAAGCCGAGTGACTCCTGCACGAACTGCGGTTTGTAGTCGCCGATCACATATCCGCCTCCTGGTGCGATCGCGCGATACACGTGCGAGGTCCAATCGAAGGGCAGTCGTCCGTAGTTGTAGCTCACGTCGAACTGCAACTCGGGACGCGCGCTCTCGACTGTGAGCGTCGCGCCAAACGCATGATGCGCGGCGATGTCCGATGCGGCGACCGCGAACGAAAACGCCTGACCATAGTTGCCAGGCGCGGTGTTCACGGCGTAGCGATGCGGTCGCAGAGTGGCCCACGGGTTGTAGTCCACGTGCGGGTAGTCGCGGTGCGGTGGCTCGGCTTGAGGCGGAGGGCGAGTGTCGACATAGGGAAGCGCGTCGGTGAATGACGGCTCGTCGATCGCCATGCCGAAGATGTCGAAGCCGTCATGCGTGTAGCCCGTGTACACGAGCGTCTTGCCGTCTGCGGAGATCGCAGGTTGCACCGCGCCGTTGATGACGTTCGTCACCTGCTTGAGTTTCTTCGTCGACAACTCGTACGCGTACACGTTCATCACGCCCGTGCGGTCCGAGTGAAAATACAGAGTGCCACCATCTGGCGAAAAACAAGGCCCGCCGTCGATCGCACGGTCGTGCGTCACCTCCACAAATGAGCCGTCGTTCGCGTCAACGATGCGCACATCACGAAACCCGCCGCGCTTCCATGCTGAGTACGCGAGATGCCGATTGTCCGGTGACCACCGCGGAGTAAACGCTTGATCGAATCGCTCGGCTGGGACGAGTACGCGCGCATGCTCGAGAGTGGTCGCGCCAAGTTCTGCGATCTGCAAGGTGCTCGTGCCGTGAAGGTTCGAAACGAACGCAACACGACGACCATCAGGCGACACATCGGGACCCGTCGCGCGAACACCCACCGTCAATCGCGTTCGCGAACCATCAAGACCCACCACGCTTTTTTCACCTGCGGGCAACGAGAAGAGGTCGTTGAATGCAAACAAGTTGTTGGTGATGTCGACCGAGTTGAAGACGAGCGTGCCGTCAGGCAGAAAGCTCGCCGCGCTCGCCCCATTCGTTCGCACGACCAGTTCGCGATCACCGTCTTTGGCTTCTTTGAGTGCTCCCGCCGCGTCGTGCACGAGCGGGACGCGATACAATCCGGGTGTCGAGTGGCCGTCGTCACGGAAGTAGAGCAAGTCGCCGGCGCTGTTTTCCCAGGCGTTTTTTCCGATGAAACGAGGGCTCTCCGCGGTTTGCCCGCCGAACGTGAGGCGCTTACCTTCGCGGATGCCTCGCGCGATGATCGCTTTTGCTTGCTCACCAAAGTCGCGCTTTAGAGTGGCGAGCCATGCGGGGTACATGTCTTCGAACGTGCGGCCCGTCGCGCGGCGCACAGAGCGATTCACCGCGTACGGAATGAGTTGATACGAGTAGTCGTCGAT
>JAYVXK010000749.1:0-4894 GCA_043785265.1 Myxococcales bacterium
CGGATGGATCATCTCGAAGCCGAGATCGAGCCGTTTCTCGCCGAAGGTGGCGTGGTCGTCTCTGATCGCTACGACGCCTCGAGTCTCGCCTATCAAAGCGTGATGAGCGGCAAAGAAGTTCCAGAAGCCGTCGCGTGGATTCGCACACTCAACAAGAACGCACGTCGACCTGATCTCACCATCGTGCTCGACGTGCCACCCGAAGTCGCCATCACGCGACGCGAAGCACGTGGCGAGGCCGCGCAGCTCTACGAACAGAACGAAGTGCAGCGGGCACTCAGTGCATTCTACAAGCATTTGCCAGCCCATTTACCGAACGATCGCGTCGTTTTGGTCGATGGCACTGGCGACCCAGAAGACGTCGCCAGCCGCGTCTTTGCTGTGTCGCAGACATCACGCGACAAGTCTTAACGTCGCTCGCTCGCCGTTGAAAACTTGCGCATGGGCCCAGCATTAGGCATTGCTTGAGCCATGCGCCTCCGATCACCCGCAATAGGCCCGAACGCTCGCTTCTCTCTGCGCCACGCCGGTCTTTGTTTTCTGCTCGTCGCATGCGGTGCGAGCGCGCCGGTCGTCAAACCACCGAGCGCTTCCGCGAGCACGGTCGCCAGCACGGTCGACGCTCAACCGACGTCGTCGATTCACCGCAGCGATGTGTCCGCGATGGTCCACGCAGGATTTGGAGTGTTCTTGCAGACGGTCGCCATCGACGAGCATCCGGTGTTTCAGCGCGGCAAGTTTCACGGTTTTCGCATCGCCGCGCTTGCGCCTGAGTATGGGCGCACCGGTTTGGCTGTGGGAGACGTCGTCACGCGCGTCAACGGGATGCCCATCGAGCGACCCGAGCAAGCGATCGAGGTGTTCCGATCGCTCGAGGTCGCCAGTGAGTTGCACATCGACTACGAACGCGACGGCGCCCCACGCGAGTTGCGCGTCGCCATCGTGGACGACAAGTAAGTCTGACCCGTGTTTGACGACGACGACTTCGGTGACGACATCGAGCGCACCGGAGCGACCGAACAAGGCCTCGACGAAGTCGAGCGAGCTCTTTCGGTCCTTGGCGGACGTCATCCGGAGGTCGTCCGGGCAGAGCGGGAAGCGCGAGAAAGCACAGAAAGACGCCTCCGCGAGCTCCGCGCGCAAGCCGAGATCGCCAGGAAGCGATCACGCAGACGCGCTATCTTCGCGACTCTCTCTCTCGTCGCGGTGGGCACTCTTGGCTTCTTTGGCTTCCGTCGCTTTCAAAATCAACGAGCGCAATCCGCGCGCGTCGAACCGGCCACGGCTGGCTACCTCGCGAGAGGCTTCACGCTCACTCCACGATCGCTCCTCGCACGAGAGAACGAAGCAGACGCTGATGTGCAAGACGGCATGTGCGTCGTCGTCGCTCTCGCGCTGGACGCAAACAACACCGCCGTGAACATCGATCACGGCGGAAAAGTCGACGTCGCAAAGGGTTCAGCGATCTTCTGCACATGCGCTTCGGAGCACGTTCACGCGTCTGCCGAAGCGCCCGTGCGCATCCTCACGATCGCAGACGCGTCGATTGGCGGACTGCGCGCAATCGATTGGCTCGATCCGAGACCGCCCGTCGTGCTCCCAAGCGGAGACGAGTGCGCACCCCGTGCGTTTGCTGCATGGGTGACCGGACCGCGCGCACCACAAACCACTCCGTCCGAGGTACCCAATGCGTTGGCAGAGGTTGGTTTCGTCGCCATCGGAGGCTCGAAGCCACCGTTCACGGTCGTGCACGGCGCGGCTGAAAATAGCTGCTTTCTAGCGACGAGCCGTTCGTCGATTGCTCTCGAAGCGGCAGACGGGACGGCGGTGATTCGTGGCTCCTCACTCGCGTGGTGCGACGGCGCGAGCACGCTCCACGTGCTCAGCGGAACCGAGGCCATCGCGGTCGTCGCGGCACCTTTGCGTCGCGTCGGAGGCATGCTTGGCCTGCGCGAGGTCGTCGGCAAAGCGGGCGTGCACGACCTCGTTACATGGATCTCCGATGACGATCTTGGTCGCGTCGCGGTCGCTCAACTTCAAACACTCGTCGTGCCCGATCCCGCGAGCGTGAAGGGAACGCTTCGCAAAGATGTCTCCAAGAATGCGCGCGTCGTGTCGTTCGTGGTGCGCGGAGGAGGGACGGGGTCGCCTGACGAACTCGGCAACGCGCCCACCTACGACGCAGACCCCATCCAGGGCGCCTTCTTTGCGTGCGAGCCCGCCGCAACAGACGCGCTCGAGAGTGTGTGCGTCGAGTCAGAGCCACTCACATGGAAGCCCCATGGATCAGCCTCCGTGAGCGCTGCAGCCTATGGTCCCTTGCCGTTCTGGATGAGCGCGATCGATTCGACCACAACGCGAGAATTGGTATCGGTCAAGCTCGCGATGTTGCGTCTCGCCCGCCGCCTCGTCGCCAGAGGATTCGATCCGACGATCATCGAAGGAGTAACCGAAAAGCCTCGGGGTGTAGAGATCCTCGGCCGTAGCGGCGAAGACGCGGTCATCGCGGTCGGGTTGTGGCCAAGCCCCCCATGGGCCGTGCCGTACTCGAATGGTGCGCCGTGGACGCTCGATGATCCAAGTCCTCGTGCAATCCCGATTCAGGGCGGCGCGCGTATCTCATTGGAGGCGCCGATGACGCCTACTGCGACAGAAAAGGTCCGCCGCACGGTCGTCTTCCGACACGCGATTGTGCCGCATTCCAAGCTATGATTCTCTGAATGCGCACCAAGCTTTCGTTCTTGTTCGCCGCGAGCATGGTGGTCGTACCCATCGCGATGAGCTGCGCCAAAGCCGGCCCCTGCGAGCGAAATAGCGATTGCCCATTAGGCCAATATTGCTCTGCCGACGGCTGTCGCATCAACTGCACCGACACCGCGCGTGACTGCGCAAAAGGATTTGTCTGCAACCAGAACGGTCAGTGCGAGAGCGCTGGAGACGGCGGAATTCTGCCAGATGGCGCCAAACCAGACGGCGGAGTCACTCCAGACGGCGGCCCACCTGATACGTCGCTCGTGGATTCGTCCACACCGGATGGCGCGATAATCGGTAATGGTCGCACTCTCGATTTATGCAATCAAACTAGCGATTGTCAAAACGGATTATTGTGCAAACCGCTTTACGTCGGCGGCGTCAATCGGTGCACCCCCGCGTGCAACAACGACTCGCAGTGCCTGAGCGGCGGGCGCTGTCTCACCGTCGGTGCGGACACGTATTGCTTGATGGGCGACGTCGGCAAGGGCTGCTCGTCCGCAAGCGATTGCAACTTCGCGTGCATCACCCCCGGCAGCTACTGCACGACTACTTGCACATCTGGATCCGATTGCCCCAACGGCTACGGGTGCATGGCGATCTCGAACAAAAAAGTATGCGTCAAAGCTGAGGAATACTGCGGTAGCGGCGGCAAAACGTGTTCTTCACTCAAGTGTGATCAGAGCATGTTGGCGTCGGGTTGCACGCTCACTTGTGCGAGCGCATCGGACTGTCCGCAACGCGCCTCGGTGCTCGCCAAGTGGTCTTGCCAGAGCAGCAGCTGCGTGCGTCCAGCGGACGTGGTCGGGCCGCTCGGGCAAGGCGTGCCTGCCGAGTATGCGTGCAATGGCTCCAATCAAGTCGTCAATCTGTGCAACGACGCGCAGCACATCGACTTCGATCAATTCGTCATTCCCAATCCGCCTACTTTGATGTGTCCTACTTCGATGTCTGTCGCGGGTGCGGCGGGCGACAAGTGCGTCGATACCTGCCGTTACTCTGGGGGATGCGCGTTTGGCTACGAGTGTGCGGGCGTAGGAAATCTGCAAAACCAACGCGCCGGACTTTGCTTGCCTGCACTCGGTAATGTCGAAGTCGGTCAGAGTTGCACCAAAGACGCTGATTGCGCGTTCGGCTACTGCTCGGCGACCAAATGCTCGCGGGACTGCTCTGGAGATGGCCTTTGCCCAACGGGGTCGAGTTGCACCGCCGTGGGTGGTTCGTATCCCAACGTCGAAGGCGTGCCGTTCAAACGCTGTCAGTGAGAGCTTGGCGGGAGCTGTCCAAAAAACCCCGTTTACACGCATGGACCCGCCAAGCTACGGTTCAGCCCTGATCGGAGTTGCATGCGTCCGAACGGTCTGAAGTCTCCGAAGTCCATCATCTTGCTCTCCGCGCTGCTGGCGATCGTGCCGTTTGCGCAATCGGCGAGTGCCGGCCCCATCAAAGGCCGAATCACGGGCTCCGAAAAGCTCATTCCCGAGGTTTATGCCGAGGCGGCCAAGCCCGATGCTCACCATTACTCGTGGCGTGAGCCATCGCCGACCGTGAAGCAAGAGTTCCGCGTGCTCAGCGCGAATCCATCGCGCGACATCTGCATCGCGGCGATCTCCACCGGAGTCGCACAAAAGCACGATGCCATCGCGATCGTGATCACCGGCGGCCACACGGTTCCGAGCACCATCGTCATCTCGCCAGGCACCGTCCTGTCGTTTCTCAATCACGATCCGTTCGTCCACAAGCTCTTTCAAGCCAACGGAGATGGCTTCAAAGCGGACGAATTGCAGAGCGGCAAGAACCGCGATTGGACCGCGCCAGGTGCAGGCCGCTACGAGTTTCGCGATCAACTCTTTTCGAGCGTTCACTTCTCCGTCGTCGTCGATCCAGGTGTGGTCGACGTGGTTTATCCGGGGCACAACGGGGCGTTCGCGTTCTCGAACTTGCCCGCGGGTGACTATTATCTGCAGGCGTACTTCGACGCCAAACCGATGGGCAAACGCGTCGCAGTCGTCGCAAACCGCGGCACCGTCGAGATGAAGGACCCGCTCAATGTAGGCGAGGCCGCTTCGCCATGATGCTCCTGTCTCGTTTCTGGTACGCCATCCTCGCGATCTTGGCTGGCGTCGCCGTTTACGCAGTGTTT